>SYAK01000108.1 GCA_005788935.1 Pseudomonadota bacterium | reverse complement strand
CGCGCCAACACAACGCGTGGGACAGGCGCGACAGCGTCACGACAGAGGCCGCCCCAGGCCACCATCCCCGCCTCACACAAGCCGCAGCGACACAACCTGCTGACAAGGTTCTCGCTCGCCGAGCCCTGGCGCGCGTGCTAACTTTCGTTGGCGTCGACGAGGGCGCCCCCCGAGGCGCGAAGCGCCCGTCGACCGCGCGACCGCGCGATCCCGCAAACCCGGAGCCTTGACGTGGACAGCCAGGACATGACCCCCGCCGAGCTCGGTTGGACCCCCGAGGGCCACCTGCGAATCGTCTGGCCCGACCGCGTGGTCTCCACCTACGAACCTGGCTACCTGCGCAAGATCTGCCCCTGTGCCGACTGCCGCGGGGCCCACGGCGGCCCTCCGAAGGCCTTCGTGATCCTCTCCCCCCAAAAGGTCCGCAACGCCCCGCGCCAGATCCTCATCGAGCGCGTCGAGCCCGTGGGCAACTACGCCATCGCCTTCACCTGGGGCGACGGCCACCGCGAGGGCATCTACTCGTGGCGCCTCCTCCGAGCCTCTGCTCCCGCCGCGACGTCCGCGATCGTCAACCCGGGAGGACCGGCATGAGCTCGGATCGCCCCGTCGTTCGGCGCCGCCGCGACAATGACGCCCCCACGCCCCAGTCACAACCACAGGCTGCGCAACCCTCCGCCCCGCGCCCCGCCGCGGCTCCGGCTGCGCGCGCACAGGCCGAGCCACGAACCGCGCGCCCCTCGGCCGCCGTCGGCCGCCGCGCGTACGATCCGCACACCGAACGCCCCAGCGCTGGCCGCCCAGCCGGACCGCGCACCGGGGCACCCCGGAAATTCGCGCCGCGCGCAGCGGCCTCGCAGGAGAAGACCAACCTCCGCAACCAGGCGCAGACCCTCGCGAAAGACAAGAACATCCCGCTCATCCACGCCTATCGCATCATCAAGGGCCAGACGACCCTGAACGATGTGCTGAAGGCGATGATGCGCAAGGAGCGCTTCGAGCAGATGGTCAATCGCGACGGCATCGATCGCGAGCTCGCCGGCCAGGTCGCGTCGGGCCACCTCTCGAAGCAGCGGGCGCTTCTGCTGACCCGCATGCGGACGCTCCGCAAGCAGAAGCTGCACGTCGACGGCATCAAGGCCGCCGAGATCGAAAAAGCGCGCGTGGCGCTCGACTTCTTCGGCCGAGGCTGGGTCATGGGCCGCATCCGCAGCGTGCGGCAATACGACTTCGACTTTCTCGAAGACAACGCCGAGCGGCCCGAGCGCTTCTTCAAGCACGACGTCAAGAGCCTCTGCGCCCCCGACGACCTCCCCGCCGTCAACACCGCCTCTTCAAGGGACACCAGCGTCGCGACCGAAGGCCTCGCAGCGACCGACGACCGCGCCACACGCGTCCGCCCCGACGACGAGACCCTGCTGCGCGCCATCGAGTCCCAGCGCGTCGTCCGCCTGACGATGCGCGACGGCGAGCTCTTCCTCGGCCGTCTCCGCAGCTTCGGCCGCTGGGACGCCGAGCTCTGCCTCGACGGCGGCGAGCTGCTGACGGTCTTCTTCCACGGCCTCCACGCCGCCTCGAAGACCCTCGGATACGGCCCGTGATTCGCCTCATCGGCGGCACCCACGGGGGCCGCGTCCTCCGGGCGCCGCCCGGGCTGACCACCCGCCCGACGGGGGCGCGGATCCGAAAGGCCCTCTTCGACATCCTCGGGCCACGCGTCGTCGGCGCCCGCGTCGCAGACCTGTTCGCGGGCTCGGGCGCACTCGGCCTCGAGGCCCTCTCGCGTGGCGCCGCGTCTGCCGATCTGCACGAATCCGGCCGCCAGGCCCTCGCCACGCTCGCCAACAACGTCGCCGATCTCGGCCTCGCCGATCGCGCGACCGTCGTGTCCGGCGCCCTCCCAGCCTCGATTGCACCAGGCCCCGCCTGGGACCTCGTCCTCATCGATCCACCATGGCGCGCAGGCCACGAGGCCCCCGTCCTCGCCCGCCTGCTCGCCGCGAACCGCCTCGCTCCCGACTCCCTCGTCGTCCTCGAGCGTGACGCCCGAGACGACGTCCCCGAAGCCGCCGCCCGCGCCCTCGGCTTCACGATCAGCGACACACGCCACTACGGCGACACCTCACTCCTCATCCTCGCGCCACCCGCTCGCACCTGAACCCACGCGCGCGCGGTGCCCTGCCCCGCCTCCCACCACCGGTCAACCCTGCGCACACGCGCCCCGTCACGAGCGCCCGCCCATGCCCGAACGCATCGCCGTCTGCCCTGGCTCCTTCGATCCCCTGACGCTCGGCCACGTCGCGATCATCCGCCGCGGTCTCAAGCTCTTCGACCGCGTCATCGTGGCCGCGAGCGTCAACCCGAGGAAGACCTACCTCTTCTCGACCGCCGAACGCCTCGCCTTCATCCGCGCGGCCTTCGCCACGACGCCCGCCGTCGAGGTGGTGGCCCTCGAGGGTCTGCTCGCGGCCTACGCCTCCCGCCGCGGGGCCGTGGCCATCCTGCGTGGCCTCCGCGCCCCGTCCGACTTCGAGTACGAGTTGCAGATGGCGCAGATGAACCGCCACCTCCACGGCGAACTCGACACCGTCTTCCTCGCATCCGAGGCTGCCGGCTCGTACGTGTCGTCGTCGCTTGTCAAGGAGGTCGCACGCCTCGGTGGCCACGTCGACGACCTCGTCCCGCCGCTCGTCGCCGCCGCCCTGCACGACCGCTTCGGCCCGCCGACAAGCTGACGCCAACCAGGCGCTCCGCAGCCTGCATTGACGTGAGGCCTACGTGCCGAGGCGCGCACCCCCAGACGGCAAACGCCAGCGCCGGCCAGAGCGTGGAATGGTTTATTGCAACGCACCCGCGTTGTGCTGAGTTCTGTCGCATCTTCGATCATCACCACGGCATCGGCGCCTCGCG
>SYAK01000107.1 GCA_005788935.1 Pseudomonadota bacterium | reverse complement strand
GACCTGTCCCCCGTCAACCCCGTCTCGGCCGTTCAGAGCCCCGGCGTCCACCACATGGACGTCATGGCGCTCGGCCTCCTCAACCTGCCGATCGAGCCCGGCCTGTACGACTGCGCCGACCTCTACGCCGAACACGCCGAGATGATGGAGGACGGGCTCTTCATCTTTGCCACCCAGAACGCGACCGAAGAGCTGACCCTGCCCGAGGGGACGGTCGCCCTCATCCCACCCGCCCTGCGCGTCATGGTGGAAATTCATTACGTGAATCCCCTGCCGAGGAAGGCGGCGGTCTGGTCGCGCATCAACGCCTTCACCATCCCGCAGGAGGCGATGAAGGACCAGATCTGGGGCGGTGCCGTCCGCACGATGGAAATCGCCATCCCGCCGAAGATCGATCGCCACTACGAGTGGGTGCGCTGCGAGATGAACCGCGACATCGACCTCGTCATCCTGTCCTCGCACACCCACCAGCTCGCCGAGCTCGTCGACGTCTACCTGTGGGACGGCGAGCGTCGCGGGGAGCTTGTCTACGAAAACGATGACTGGCACGCGCCGGTTCTCAAGCAGTTCGACCCGCCGCTCAGCATCCCCGCGGGCACCGGCTTCGAGTTCCGCTGTCACTACCGGAACCCGGGCGATGAAGAGGTCCGCTGGGGCTTCAACGCCGACGACGAGATGTGCCAGATAGGCATTGTCCACACGCCATTTGACACCGAGGCTAGCTGCGATATCGTCGAGCTCGGCCGCGGCCCGACGCTGCCCGACTGAGCGGCGGTCCGGCAGCCTCGGCTGTCGCGTGCGGGCCAGGCGGTCGGTGCCGGGCGGCCGCGCCGAGGCGGCCTGGACCCGCCCGGCCGCGCCCTGTCCCAGGGGCGCGGGTGCCGTTTGTGCATCGCGCATTTCGGCGCTAGCTTCAGGAGGCCACGATGTTCCGCCTATCGCCTGCCTGAAGGAACCTGCCATGCGTGCGCTCCTCCCTCACGTCCCCACCGCGCAACGTGATACGTACTTCCTGCTCGTGGCGCTCGCGTGTGCAGCCTCGGGCTGCGGCTGGGACAGCGCCTCGGGGGCGAAGGTGGTCGACGCGGGCGCCAGCGGGACGGCGCCTGGCTCGGACACCGAGGAGACGGCGAGCGCTCCCGAGACGATCGGGTTCGACCTGACGACCCCGAGCGACGCCTCGACAGGCGCCGAGACGTCGGTGACCGGGTGCGAGACCACGCCCCTCGCGGCGGGCTGCGCGTGCACCGAGCCCGCCGACTGTCAGGGCTACTGCGTCGCCCTCGAGGCTGGCAAGCGCTGCGCGAGCGCCTGCATCGAGACCTGCGCCGAGGGGTTCGCCTGCGTCCTCGCCGACGTCGGAAGCAGCGACCCCGTCTTCCTGTGTCTGCCGCGCTTCGCCAAGCTCTGCCAGCCGTGCGAGGACAACCTCGACTGTCAGGCCAAGGGCGAGGCCGAGCCCGCGGTGTGCCTCGACTACGGCGCCGTGGGGCGCTTCTGTGGCACCCACTGCGAGGCCGACGCCGAGTGCCCGGAGGGCTACGCCTGCACCGACGCCACGCTTGGCGACGGGACGGCCACCCGGCAGTGCCGGAAGACCGACAGCACCTGTTCCTGCAACGAGGTCGGCGGCGTGCTCGCGATGCACACCCGCTGCGAGGTCGCGAGCGCCGCCGGCACGTGCCGCGGGGACCGCATCTGCGGCCCTGACGGACTCACCGCGTGCGACGCCCCGACCCCGTCCGCCGAGGTTTGCGACGGGTTCGACAACGACTGTGACGGCCTCGACGACAACCTCGAGCCGGCGACGACCTGCACCATCGGGAACGACTTCGGCCGCTGCGAGGGGACGCCAGCCTGCGTCGCGGGTCGGGCGTCGTGCGATGGGCCGACGCCCGAGGCCGAGCGCTGCAACGGGCTCGACGACAACTGCGACGGGGTCCCCGACGACGGGTTCGGCGACGCCGACGGCGACCGCCTCGCGGACTGTGTCGATCCCGACGCCGACGGCGACGGCGCGCTCGACACGAACGACAACTGCCCGAACGCTGACAACCCCGACCAGGCCGACACGGACGGCGACAGCGACGGCGACGCCTGCGACGCGGACGATGACGCCGACGGCACCCCCGACACCGTGGACTGCGCCCCTCGCGACGCCGCGGTCGCGCCAGGCGCCCTCGAACGCTGCAACGGTCGCGACGACGACTGTGACGGGACGGCCGACGAGGGGCTCTGCGACGACACGGTCGCCTGCACCACCGACCGCTGCGACCCGGACTCGGGCGAGTGCGTCCACGTCCCGGTCGACAGCGCCTGCGACGGCGGGCAGGCCTGCACCGACGAGGTCTGCGCGCCAGGGCTCGGCTGCGTGAACGCCCCGACGACGGGCGCGGCCTGCGACGACGGTGACCGCTGCACCCGCGGCGACGCCTGCTTCGACGGGGTCTGCGGTGGTGCGGCGACGGAGGGCTGCTGCACGACCGACGCGGGGTGCGACGACGGAAACCCCTGCACGGTCGACGCCTGCGAGGTCGCGACGGGGCGCTGCAGCCACGCCGAGCGCGTGGACGAGACGCCGTGCGATGCGGACGCCGACGGCTGCACCCGGGACGACCGCTGCCTCGCGGGGGCGTGTGTCGCGGGGGCCCCGGTGACCTGCGGCCCCGAGACGGCCTGCGCGAGCGAGACCTGCGAGTCGACCGGACCGAACAGCAGCCGCTGCGCCGCGGTCAGCGCGCCAGCCACGAAGGCGTGTGATGACGGTCGCTTCTGTACCGTGGGGGACCGCTGCGACGGGGCCGGGCGCTGCCTCGGCGGGGCCCCCCGGGTGTGCGCGGGCAGCGACGGTGGGTGCCGTCTTGGCGAATGTGACGAGGCGTCGGACGCGTGCGGTGTCACGCCCGCGGCGAACGGCAGCGCCTGCAGCGATGGTGATGGTTGCACGCAAGGTGATGCGTGTGTCGAGGGGGCGTGCGTGCCCGGGGCGCCGCCAGAATGTGCCAGCGCGGGCGACATGTGCAACTTCGGGGTGTGTCAGGCCCTCGACGCGACGCGCCACCTCTGCGCCCAGACCCCCCGGCCCGTTGGCACGGCCTGCACCCCGTCGGACTTCTGCCTCGTGGAGGCGACCTGCGACGGGGCGGGGCAGTGCACGCGCGGGACCGCGCGGGACTGCGACGCGGAGGTCGGCGACCAGTGCCAGGAGGGCGTCTGCGAGTCCGCGAACCGCCGCTGCGTCAGGCGCGCGCGCGACAACGGGATCTTTTGTGACGATGGTGATGCATGTACGCTTTCAGATGCCTGTTCGGGCGGAGTCTGCGCTGGCACGGGCGACGCCTGCGTCGAGGATCAGCTGTCGCTTGGCGGGACTGGGCAGGTCGAGCCTGCGATGGCCGACCTCGGGGGTGGCCGCTACGCCGTGCAGTGGTGGCAGTCGGGCACGAGCCTCCCCCAACGCCTTCGCCACTCCGACGCCTCCGGGAGCCGTGAGGGCGAGGAGCTCGTCATCGTCGGCCTCGCGCGGCCCGCGACGTGGTCGGCCCGCATGTCGGCCAACATGGCGGGCCAGCATGTGGTCGTCGACTGGAACGGCCCGTACGTCCTGAGGACCGGCGGCTGCGGCACCACCCAGACCCTCAACGCCGAGGCCCCGATGCGCGGGACGCTCTTCGAGGCCGAGGGGACGCTTGCCACCCAGGGCTCCCTCTGGTCGGCTACGCTGATAGCGCGTCTGACCTCGACCGCGACCTGCATCGGGACGGCCCAGTTCACGGGCCAGCGGGTCGCGACCCTCGCCTTCGCGAACGGGAGCTTCGGACACGTCGGGTCGGCCAGGGGCGACGTCTCGCCCGGCTCTGCCATCGGGCCCGCCCCCGAGCGCGTCTGGTACCACCCCCCGACCGGCTTCAACACAGTCGGCCCGCGCGTGACCCTCGTCGCCGAGACCGCCACGACTGGTGAGTTCGATGCGCGGATGACGCGCAACGGCAGCAACCGCTTCCTCGCGGCGTGGGTCGCGGAGTCGGGCCTCGCCATCGAGGCGGCGCGCTTCGACCTGGCGGGCGCCCGCGAGGGTGCGGCACCCTGGGTGCTCGTGACGCACAGCGCTGGGCAGACCATCTCGAAGGTGCGTGTCGGGACCTTCGAGAGCGGGCGCTTCGTGCTCCTTTGGGAGGCGGCCCAGGTGGACGGCAGCGGGCTCGGGGTCTTCCTGAGGCGTTTCGACACGGACGGCGCGCCGCTTGGCGAGATCGTGACCGTCTCGACGCAGCGCACGGGGGCGCAGGGCCTCGGCGACGTCGGGGTGTTCGGCGACGATGGCTTCGTCGTGGTCTTCGACGACGCCAACGGCGATGGCAGCGGTTACGCGGTCAAGGCGCAGCGCTTCTCGGAGACGGGCGCGCCGCTCGGGGCGAACCTGACCGTCAACCGCCTGACCGCGGGGGCGCAGTCTCGCCCGGCCGTGCAGGTCCTCGGGGGGGATGACTGGGTCGTGGCCTTCGTCGACGACCAGAGCCGCGTCTGGACGCGCCGCTTCGCGAAGGACGGCGTGACCCTCCCGGGCAGCCCCGAGCGCCGCGCGAATCAGGCGACCCTCGGGGCGCAGCGCTACGCCGCCGCAGCGCGCGCGCCGTCAGGCGAGGTGATGCTTGTCTGGGAGGGGCCGTCGGTCGCGGGCGGCACCGAGATCTTCGGGCGCATCGTCGACGACGCTGGCGAGCCGCTTGGACCCGAGCGGCGGCTGAACGAGACGGACGCCGGCGACCAGGGACAGCCAAGGGTCGCGGCGACCGCGACAGGGTTCGTCGTGGTGTGGCATTCGGCCGGACAGGACGGGTCCGGGCTCGGGGTCTACGCGCGCGCCTTCGACCTCGCGGGGAGGCCGCGCGCGGGCGAGCTGCGGGTGGCCGCACAGACCGCGGGCGACCAGCACAGGCCGTCGATTGCGGCCATGGGTGACGCCTGCGTCGTGAGCTGGACGGGCGTGTCGGGTGGCAACGCCGACGTCTACGCGGCCGTCATCGGGGCTGACGGGGCGCTGCGGCGGGCCGAGCTTCGGGTCAACGCCACGACGCAGTTCGCCCAGGATCGCAGCGCTGTGGCGGCCGTGGGCGCGAGCAGTGTCCTCGTCGCGTGGGAATCGATGGCCGAGGACGCTGACGGCCTCGGTGTGTTCGGCCGAATCCTGAGCGCCGACGGGACCCTCGGGCCTCCTGCCCGCCTGAACGGGATCACGACCTCCGACCAGGCCGGGCCAGCGGTCGCGGCGCGGCGTGACGGGACGCAGCTCCTCGCGTGCTGGGAGAGCCTCGGGCAGGAGGGTACGGGCGGCTGGGGCGTGCGCTGCCAGCGGTACGCGCTGCCCGCGATCACCCCGGTCGGTTCAGAGCTCGCGCCGAGCGTCGT
>SYAK01000106.1 GCA_005788935.1 Pseudomonadota bacterium | reverse complement strand
CTCGCCCGCGTCGGTCGTGACGCGCAGCGCGGGCACCTCGCCCATCGGGTTCAGCGCGACGAACGGTGCCATCTTCTGCTCGCCACCGCCGCGCACCAGATGGACTGGCGCCGTCTCGTACGCGATCCCCTTCCACGCGAGCGCGATGCGGACACGCCACGAGGCGCTCGATCGAAAATAGGTGTAGAGCGTATACGGTCGCGCGATCATGGGGCGACCTTGCGGACGTCCTGGACGTTTTTGACGTGTTGATCGATCGCGCCGAACACGCTGGTGCCCGAGGCGTCGCGAACCTCGACGTGGACGCGGTCGCCGAAGCGCATGTAAGCGGTCTTTGGGGCGCCGTCCGCGATGATCTCGATCATGCGGCGCTCGGCGATGCAGCAGCTGCCGACGCCCTCGACGTCGTTCGAGACCGTGCCCGAGCCGACGATGGTCCCAGCCCCGAGCGGGCGCGTCTTCGCGACGTGCGCGATGAGCTCGTGGAAGCCGAACTGCATGCCGACGCCCGCGTTCGGGCGCCCGAAGCGCTCGCCGTTCCAGTGGACGTTGACGTCGAGGTGGAGACGCCCGTCGCGCCAGGCCTCGCCGACCTCATCGGGCGTCACGGCGAAGGGGGCGAAGGCCGTCGGAGGCTTCGACTGAAAGAAGCCGAAACCCTTGGCCAGCTCGGCCGGGATGAGCTCGCGCAGCGAGACGTCGTTGAGCAGCACGAGCAGCTTGACGTGCGGCAACGCGGCCTCGGCCGAGACGCCGTACGGCACGTCATCCGTGATGACGCCGATCTCGCACTCGAAGTCGATGCCGTAGCCCTCGTCGGCGTGCGTGATGGGCTGCGTCGGCCCGAGCATCGCGTCCGAGCCGCCCTGATAGACCAGCGGATCCGTCAGGAAGGACGGCGGCATCTCGGCCCCGCGGGCCTTCCGCACGAGGCGGACGTGGTGGAGGAAGGCCGAGCCGTCGACCCACTGGTAGGCGCGAGGCAGCGGCGCGCGGAAGGCCAGATCGGCGGTCGGCATGGCGCCCGCCGCAGTGCCCGCCTCGAGCGCGGCCGCGAGCTCGCGGAGGCGGGGCTCGTTCGTCGCCCACGCGTCAAGCGCGGCCTGCAGCGTGGGCGCAACCCCGTCGGCGGGGATCGCGCGGCTGTTGTCACGGCTGACGACCAGCAGGCGGCCGTCGCGGGTTCCGTCATCGAGGGTGGCGAGCTTCATGGCGGGCTCCAGCGTGCGGGCGTCGGGGAAGGACGCCGGATGGATCGCCGACATACGGCGTCCCCTGCACCGCGGCAAGGGGCACGAAGCCGGACTTCGGGCTGCGGGCTGCGGCCACGCGCCCGGACGGGCCGGGGCGCAGGTGCGAACGCCGCAGCGCAGGTGCGAAGGCCAGGTGTCACCTCGCGTGGACCGGCCTCCGTGGCGGCCGAGGCCCGATCGTGCCCGCGCCGGAACAGGGCCCCTGCGACGCTCGCGACGCACGCCCTCCCAGCGCGGTTGTGCTCGGACCCGCCCCAGAGGCTGCGCCTGGACGTGGCACGGTTCTTGCCTCTCTCCGAGGCACACGCGCCACGGTGCGTGCCAACCCCGACCCGGAGGACCGCATGAACCCGAACGCCAGCGACATCAGCTCGCCCTACGCCCGACCGCTCGCCGGGACCTTCCGCCGCAGCGCGCTCGTCGGGGCCCTCGTCATCACGCTCGACCTGCTCTTCCTTGGCGTCCTCGTCGAGGACCTCGGCGTCTCGGCAGCCCGCGCCAACCTCCCCGCGCTCGGCCTCGGGCTGCTCGCGATGTTTGTCGGCAACAAGTACTTCGCCTTTCGCGACCACAGCGACCGCCTCGCGAGCCAAGGCCTCGCCTTCCTGCTCGTCGCAGCCGCGGCTGTCCTCTGCAACGCCGCGATCTTCCATCTGATCGGGCCTGTCGGGGGCGCCAGCTGGGCCGTGGCCCGCGCGGTCGCCTCGACGCTGACCTACTTCGGCCTCGTCTACCGCTTTTGCGGCCAGATCTTCCACGCGACCGACGACGCCCGCCGGGTCGCGCGGGTCTGAGCGGTCCCGACGCTGCGACACGGCCCGACACGGCCTACACCGCCTTGTCCAATCCGTCCGTTTCGGGCTACGGAGAGGCTGGCGTGAGGACATGCAGCGTGGCGGCCGAGCGACGCCGCCGCGCCGAGCGAGCCAGCGCCGACAGGAGGCTATGATGTCGTGGTTGCAGCGCACCGTCCGCGCCTGGTCCCTCGCTGGATTGTCAATCGGCTGCGGCGGTCCGAGCCCCTCGGAGGAGGTCCCCGACGTGGCGGTCTCCGTGGCCGCTGACGCGAGCGCGCCCGTCGACGCGTCCTCCGACGCGGGCGAGCCATCGGGTGCGTCAGGCGACGCGTCCGTCCCGCCGCCGCCAGACGCTGCCGACGTCAGCCACGAGGAGGTCGCGGAGGCCGATGTCGCGCCTTTGGAGGGCGAGACCTCGGAGGGCAGCGGTGACGTCGCATCCCGCGACGCGGCGGCGCCGGAGTTCGAAGCGCCGCCCGAGCTGACACGCGTGTTTCCGGACCTCGTCGCGCAGGGCGGGGTCATCTATCTGACCGGCAATCACCTCGTGGCCAGGAGCGGTGACACGGCGCTGACCGAGGTGTGGCTGGTCTCGGAGGCCGGGGCGCGCCTCAACCTGAGAGTCGCGGACGTGACCCTGCTCGGTGGCACCGTGAGCCGCGTGGCCGCGGTCACCCCGCCGGATCTGGCGGACACGCTCGGGACCTCGGGCGAGCTTTTCGTCGGGACACCGGCTGGGCAGGACGCCCACCGCCCGGTCCACGCGACGCGCAACAACACCTTCAGCGGCAAGACGCCGCTCGGAGCGGGTCTTCTCGGCAACGTGTACCGAATCGCGCCGACCACCTCCCGCCTCCCCGACCTGCGCACCAGCCCCTGCACCCAGCCCGCGATCATCTCGGACGCCGGAACGCCCTGCCCTTGGGCGAGCGTCGTCACATCCCAGCTCGCCATCCCGCCAACAAGCTACACGAGCGGCTTCCCCGGCCTCGGCGGGAGCCTCGTCGAGTGGTTCGCCATCGGCTTCGAGGGGCACATCCTGATTCCGACCTCTGGTGAGTGGCGCTTCAGACTGTGTTCCGATGACGGCGGCAAGCTCTACACGGGTGAGGGTGGCGCGTGGGTCCCCGTCGCGGACATCGACGGGCAACACCCGATGCGGTGCGCCGACAGCCTTCAGCCTCTCTCGCTCGAGCAGGGCGCGTTGCCGATCTTTGTCGAGTATTATCAGGGCCCACGCGAGCAGATCGCGCTCGAGCTCCGCTGGCGTGGGCCGGACATGGCCGACTTTACGCTGGTCCCGGCCGAGGCGCTCCGGCTCTTCGCGGACTGACGACGCGGCCCGCGAACGCGCCGACCCTCAGTCGCCGACCTCGACGAGCGTCCGGCCACCCTCGACCGACTCGCCCTCGGCCACGAGGACGGCCTTGACGGTGCCCGCGCGGCGCGACTTGACCTCGTTTTCCATCTTCATGGCCTCGATGATGAGCAGCGGCTGCCCCTTCTCGACCGCGTCGCCGACGCGCGCCATGACCTTCACCACGCGGCCGGGCATCGCGACCGTCACGGCCCCAGCCCCCGCCGGATCGTCCCCCGAGCCGAGCCACGCGTCGAGCTCCGAGACAGCCTTGACCCGGACGCGCGCGTCGCCCACGCGGATGGGCCGCTCACCGTCACCCGCCACGGCCCCGACGTGGGCCGCGCCGCGCAGGATGGGTGCCCCGGCCCCGTCAGCGGCGGTGACGGCCCGCAGCCCGTTCGGACGCTGCGCCTGAAGCGCCAGCGTGACCTCGCGTTGACCCGCAGCATCCTCGAGCCGCGCTCGGACGCGACGCACGCCCCCTACGGTCTCTTGTGCCAGGATTTCGACCGTCGCCGGCCGGCCATCGACCCACGTCACCCAGCGCGTGCCCATCACCAGCCTCCGATGCGGTCGCCGCCCATGCTTCGGCGCATGCCATCCGTCGCCCAGGCGCTCTTCGCGGGCGCCGAGGCGACGCCGTTGTCCGCGCCTCCATGCTGCCGTCCGTCGCTGGCCGCGAGGGACGCGAGGACGCGCGCGACATCCTCGTCGTCTGCCGTGCAGAGGTCTCCCGCTGGCGTGAAGGTCTTGAGGAACTCGGTCGTGTAGCGCCCCTCGACGAAGGCGGGCTGGTCGCAGATCTGGGCGAGCAGCCGCAGGTTCGTCTGGATGCCGACGACGTCGTACTCACGGATGGCCGTCCGGGCACGCTCGAGCGCGTGCGCACGGTCCATCCCGCTGACGATGAGCTTCGCGACCATCGGGTCGTAGAGGCTCGAGACGACGTCGCCCTCTTCAACACCGTCGTCGACCCGGATGCCCGGGCCGCGCGGCGGTCGGTACACGAGCAGCGGACCTGGAGACGGCTGGTAGTTTTGTGCCGGATCCTCGGCGTAGAGCCGGAACTCCATCGCGGCCTTGCGGGCGACGAGGTCCTCCTGACGCCACGGCAGCGGGTGCCCGGCCGCGACCGCGAGCAGGGCGCGCACGAGGTCGACGCCGTAGGCCTCCTCGGTGACGCAGT
>SYAK01000105.1 GCA_005788935.1 Pseudomonadota bacterium | reverse complement strand
GATGCTTGGTGCGTCGGACTTCTGGAAGCGCCCGGATTACCCTGAGTTCTATCAGATCTTCCTCTACGGAGGGTGCCTCGGATACGAGTATTACGTTGCGCCCCTCCTCGAAGGCAAGGGGAGCTGGGACAAGCTCGACATCATGAGCTCGGTCATCGAGGTCTCGGCCAACGCCAACGCGTACGCCGGGCCGTTCCTCGCGAAGCTGCTCGTGGCGCTCGAGGGCGGTTACAACGTCAGCTGGAAGGACATCCTCGGCGCGGTCCGCAGCCGCGTCGGCGACTCCACCTTCGGCATGAGCGGCGTCCTCGACAACTGCTTCTCACCTGGCGGCTCGCTCTGCGGCGGGACGTCGAACCCGACCACGCCGCCCGAAGGCGGGCAGGGCCCACACGCCGCGGCGCCGGGTCTCGCGATTCCGGACGCGAGCCCCGCTGGCGTGAGCTCCACGATCCCGGTGACCTCCGTGGTCACGCTGGGGTCGCTCGCGGTTCACGTCGCGATCGACCACAGCTACATCGGCGACCTGACGCTGACCTTGACCCACGGCGGGGTCGCGACGCGCCTCTGGGCGGGCGCTGGCGTCGGAGGGGTCCGCCTCGACGAGACGTTCACCACGACGGCCTTCGAGGGCATGGCCTTCTCGGGCGACTGGACGCTGACGGTCGTCGACGGCGCTGCGATGGACACCGGCACCCTCGTCGCCTGGGATCTCGCGCCCGTCATCGAGTGAGCCACGTTTCGCCCTGAAGGAGCCCCGTGCCGCATCGCATCGCAGTCTTCCCTGGTGACGGGATCGGGCCGGAGGTCACGGCCGAGGCCGTCGCGACGCTGCGTTGCGCTGCGTCTGAACGGTTTGATTTCATTCACTTTCCGCACGGTGCCGAGCGCGCCCTCGCGACGGGTGAGACCATCTCGGCTGGCGAGCTCGCCGCGGTGCGCGCCGACCACGCCGCTGTCTTCCTCGGAGCGCTCGGGGACGCCCGCATCCCCGACCACCGCCACGCCCGCGACATCCTGCTCGGGATGCGGCGGCAGTTCGACCTTTACCTGAACTACCGCCCCGCGAGGCTGCGTGGGCCGGCGCTGACGCCCTTGAAGGGGCTTGGTGCGGGCGACATCGACCTCGTGATCTTCCGCGAGAACACCGAGGGCCTCTACGTCGACATCGGTGGTCGCCTCCGCCCCGACACCCCTGACGAGGTCGCCTTCTCGCAGATGGTCACGACCCGCAGCGTGACCGAGCGCCTCGTCCGCGCCGCCTTCGCCGAGGCGCGCACCCGCCCGCGCGCCCGCTGCTGCCTCATCTCGAAGCACAACGCCGTCACCCACACGTATGGCCTCTGGCTGCGTGTCTTCCGCGAGGTGGCGGTGACTTTCCCCGACGTCGTGGCCGAGGTGCTCTTCGTCGACACGGCCGCCATGGAGCTGGTCCGCGACCCCGGTCGCTTCGACGTGATCGTCGCGTCCAACCTGTTTGGCGACATCCTGAGCGATCTCGCAGCCCAGCTCGTCGGCGGCCTCGGCCTCGCGCCGTCTGGCAACCTGAACCTCGAGCCCGGCCGTCGCTTTGGCCTCTTCGAGCCCGTCCACGGCTCGGCCCCCGACCTCGTCGGGACCGGCCGCGCCAACCCGCTCGCCGCGTGCCTTTCGGCCGCCATGATGGCCCGTTTCCTTGGAGAAGCGGACGTCGCCGTGCGAATCGAGCGCGCATGTGACGCGGCCATCGCGTCAGGCGAGACCACCCCCGATCTCGGCGGCGCGCTTGACACGCGGGCCGCTGGTGACGCGATCCGCGCCCGCCTCGAGGCCTGACCCGATACGACCCCTCATGCATCCCGCCCTGCTCCAGAACCCGGTCTATGACTGGAACGCCATCGGCGCCCGCACGGCGCGGCGGCTGACGCGCGTGCGCGTACTCGACGAGACGCTCCGGGACGGGCTTCAGTCGGCGAGCGTGCGAGACCCGTCCATCGCCGAGAAGCGCGATATCTTGCGACTCCTCGACCGCCTCGGGGTCCACGCAGCAGACCTCGGGTTGCCAGCGGCGGGCGAACGGGCCCGTCGCGACGTCACGGCCCTCTGCGAGACGATCCGCGACGAGGGGATGCAGCTGACCCCGTCCGTCGCCGCGCGCACCCTGCGGCGGGACGTCGAGCCGATCCTCGCGATCGCGGCCGAGACGGGGGTGCGGCCCGAGGTCCTCACGTTTCTCGGAGCGAGCCCGATCCGCACGTGGGCCGAGAACTGGACGCTGCCCGAGATGTCCGCCCGCGTTCGGGAGGCCGTCTCGACGGGTGTTCGGGGCGGGCTGCCGGTCGGCTTCGTGACCGAGGACACCGTCCGCGCGAGCCCGAACGTGCTCGAGGAGCTCTATCGAACGGCGCTTGGCGAGGGCGCGAGCCGCGTGGTCCTGTGCGACACGGTCGGGCACGCGACCCCCGAGGGCGTCTTTGCGCTCGTCGACTGGACGCGCAACCTCCTCGCGCGCATCAATCAGCCGCAGGTCGAGATCGACTTCCACGGTCACAACGACCGCGGGTTGGCGCTCTGGAACGCGATCGTGGCGCTGAAGGCTGGCGCGACCCGGATCCACGCGACCGTCCTCGGTATCGGCGAGCGCGTCGGCAACTGCCCACTTGACCAGCTGCTGGTGAACCTGTCGCTGTCGGGCTTCTGGGACGAGGACCTGACACCGCTCGACGCGCTCTGCAAGACGGTCGCGCGCGCGGTCGGGCGCGAGATCCCGGTCAACTACCCGGTCGTCGGCGAGGACGCCTTCCGGACCGTGACCGGCGTCCACGCCGCCGCCATCGTCAAGGCCCTCGCCCGCGGCGGGACCTGGGCGGCGGACCGTATGTACTCGGGTGTCCCCTCGAGCCTGGTCGGCCGCACGCAGGTCATCGAGGTCGGGCCGCTGTCGGGCGACTCCAACATCCTCGCCTGGCTCGCGCGGCACGGTCTCGGCACGCACCCGATGCTTGTGGCGGCCATCCGCGCCCGCGCCAAGGCCTCGGACAGGACCCTCGCCGACGCGGAGCTCGCGGGCGTCGTGGATGCCTGGGCGGCCAGTCGGTCCGCGTCCAACGCTGAGTGAGCGTTCACTCAGCCTGCCGAGGCCAGCACCTGTCCGAGTCGCATGGCGAGCAGCTGGGTCCAAGGCAGCGCGCGCCGGTAGTCGAGGCGCTTCGGACCGACCACGGCGACGACGCCCGCCGCGCCCGCCGCGACATCACCGAGGCCGGTCGCGATGACGGTGCAGTTCGCGAGGCCTGCGTGCCCGACCTCGTGTCCCACGTAGACGCGCACGTCGTCTGCGGCGGCGAGGCTGTCGATGAGTCCGAGCCAGACCGAGCGCTCCTCGAGGTTCGCCATGAGATCGCGCCCCGCGTCGGGCGTCTCCGCGAACACGCGCTGTCCAAGCACCCGCGAGGCCCCCTCGACCACGACCTCGGGCGGTTCGGCGTGGTCAAAGGCCCGCGTGCCGAGGGCGGCCGCCTGTTGGCGCG
>SYAK01000104.1 GCA_005788935.1 Pseudomonadota bacterium | reverse complement strand
TAAATAATATCGCACAAGCTTATTCTGACGGTGCTAATAATGCAGCAAAAAATGCCAGAGCTGCATCTAATATTGTTAATATTTTAAAAAATGCAGCACCCGGTGATGTAACTATGACAGACTATGCTAATGCTGCTAATAAAGCTGCTGGTGAGGCTAAAGCGGCCGCAAGAGATGCTGGCGCAGATATAAATAATGCAAAAATTTCTACTGAAATTAGAAACAACCACTTTAATAATGCTGTAGCCGCATGTAATAATGCCCTAGAAGCTGCTCGAGATGCAGCAGATCGCGCAGGCCGTTGTGGCCAGTCCGGACGTCATCCGTTACGCCGTCGAGGTCGCTCGGCGCTCGCGCCCGGACGGGGAGTCGGCGCCTGACCTGGTGCGACGTTACGTGAGCTGGGGCGCCGGACCGCGGGCCTCCCAGAACCTCATCGTCGGCGCCCGGGTCCGCGCCGCGCTCCACGGGCGCCCCCACGCCTCGCGCGACGACGTGCGGGCGCTCGCGCGACCCGTCCTGTCCCACCGCCTGCTGATGTCGTTCCAGGCCGAAGCGGACCGCGTGACGCCTGACGCGGTCGTCGACGCCATCCTCGCCTCCATCCCCGCGACCCGTCTCGCCTGATGCCGACGCCCCTGCCGACTGCGGACCCGGGCACGAGGAGCCTGACACCCGCGGCGCTCGCCGCCTTGCGCGGGCTCGGTCTGCGGGCCGAACGGGTCGTCGACGGCGTACTGCAGGGCCTCCACCGGTCCCCGCACCATGGGGCCTCCATCGAATTCGCCGAACACAAGGCGTATGCGCCCGGTGACGACCTGCGGCATCTGGATTGGAAGGTCTACGCGCGCTCGGATCGCGACGTCATCCGCAAGTTCGAACAGGAGACGAACCTGCAGGCGACCCTCGTCATCGACGCCTCGGCCTCGATGGCCTACGGCGCGGAAGGCGTGCTGACGAAGCACGATTACGCGAGCGTCTTCGCGGTCGCGGTCGCACAGGTGCTGTTGCGCCAGCAGGACGCGGTGGCGCTCGTGCGTTTCGCGGACAAGGTCGCCGAGACGCTGCCACCGCGGGCGCGGGCGACGCAGATCCCGCAGCTGCTCGCCACCCTCGAGCGCGGTGACGTGCACGGGACGACCGATCTGCAGGCGGCCCTCCACCACGTGCTCGGCACCCAGCGCCGCCGCGGACTGGTCCTCATCTTCTCGGATTTCTTCGGTGATCACGGGCTCACGGCCGCCTCGGTCCGACATCTGACCGGACGCGGCCACGAGGTGACGCTCTTCTCGGTGCTCGACGGCGACGAGCTGACGCTGCCCTTTACCGAGATGACCCTCTTCGAGGGCATGGAGACGAAAGCCCGCCTCCTCGTTGAGCCCGCTCTCGTCCGCGCCGCCTACCTCGCCCAGCTGGCACGCCACCGGGAGCGCATCCGGTCGCTCGCGCTCGACGCCGGCGCCCACCACGTCGAACTCGACACGCGCGTGCCGCCCTCGGACGCCGTTCGCGCCTGGCTCAACGACCGCCGCGCCCGCGGCCCGCGCGGGAGATAGCGATGGGCTTCGGAAACGCCGGTCTGCTGCTCGGCGCGCTGCTTGGCGCGGTGCCCGTCATCATCCACCTCATCAACCGCCACCGGGCCCGGCTGAGGCGCTTTGCCGCCATCGAGTTCCTGTTGCTGTCGGACAAGCGCCTCGCGCGGCGCCTGAAACTCAAGCAGATCCTGGTGCTCGCCCTCCGCGTGATGCTCATCGTGGCGCTCGCGGTGGCGCTCGCGAAGCCTTACCTCGAGCCCGAGGCGACGACAGGGCTCGACGTCTCGGCCCCTGGCGCTGTCGCGATCATCGTCGATGATTCCGCCTCGATGGCGGCCACGGACGCCGACGGGGAGACCGCGATCGCGCGGGCCCTCGCGGAGGCGCGGAGGCTCATCGCGGGTCGCGGTGTGCGCACCTCCGTGGCGCTGCTGACAGCGAGCCGCCCCGCGCGCCTCCTGACCGACGGTGTCACCTTTGATGGGCCCGCCCTCGAGACCGCCCTCGAGCGCGTCCGGCCGACCGCGCGCGGGCAGGATCTGGCAGGCGCCTTGCGCGAGGCGGGGCGAGTCCTGTCCGAGTCGGGTGAGGCGCGGCGACAGGTTGTCGTTCTGTCAGACAACGCCGCCCACGCCTGGGCCAGCACGCCCGCGGACTGGCCATGGGCCCCCGTCACCGAGCTGACCCACCTGCCGCTCGGCGCCAGCCCGCCCAACGTGGCCATCGCCGACGCGCGCGTTGTGGGAGCCGCCTCTGGCGCGCCAGCCGGGACTGTCATCGAGGCCGACATCGTGAACCACGGCGCGGCCGAGGTGTCGGGCCCTGTCACGGTCCGCCTCGGCAGCCTGACGGCGAGCGAAGTGACGACCGTGGCCGCAGGCGGGCGAGCGACCGTGACCTTCCGCTTCGAGCGCGCCCCGGACCGGCAGCATGGCGAGGTGTGGCTCGAGCCCTCCGACCAGAACCGCCTCGCGCCCGACGACCGCTTCGGCTTCTCGACGACCGGGCGGCGGGCGCTGCGGGTCCTCGCCGTCAATGGGGCTCCGAACTCGACCGACTGGCTTGACGAGCTTCATTTCGTCCGACCAGCCCTCGCGCTGACGCCCGATGGCATGCCCGAGATGACGTTGACGGCACTCGATGCCGCGACTATGTCCGCGGGGCAGATCGCGGCCTCGGACGTGGTCATCCTCGCGAACGTCGGGAGCCTCGAGCCGCCGCTGCGCGTCGCCCTCGAACAGCACGTCGAGCGCGGCGGCGGCCTCCTCATCGCGTCTGGCGACCGCCTCGACCCGCAGACCTCCAGCGCCCAGTACGGCGTCCTCATGCCGTCGACCCTGCGCGAGGTCCGCGCGACCGGACGAGCGGGCGGCGACCCCCAGGACGCACTGCAGACCCTGACGCCAGGCGCCCTCGATTTCGACCACCCCGTGCTGTCGGTCTTCAAGGGCCTCGCGGACGCGAGCCTGCTGCGGGCCCAGGTCACACGCTACGTGCTCGTCGACGCCGGCGCGCCCGATGGCCCCGTGCAGGTCCTCGCGTCACTCTCGAACGGCGCTCCTCTGCTCGTCGAGGGCGCCCTCGGGCGCGGGCGCGTCCTGCTGTGGACCGCGACCCTCGACCGCGACTGGACCGACCTCGTGCTGCGGCCGAGCTTCCTGCCGCTGCTGCAGCGCTCGGTCGCGTGGCTCGGGCGTACGCTCGAGGAGGAGGACCCGGAGGGCAGGGGGACTCGCCCTGGTTCGACCCCGCGGGCGGGCTTCGAGGTTGGTGACAGCGCGCGCGTGGCAGCCCCGGACGGCGCAGGCCCGGTCCTCATCCGCCGACCTGATGGAAGCGAGCTCACCGTGGAGCTGGCGGATGGCGAGGACGCGGTGTTCATCGCCGAGCTCGACCTGCCAGGCGTCTGGGAGCTCGGGCGAGCCGGGGACGCCGAGCGGACGAAGGTGGTCATCGTCAACACCCCGAGGACCGAGAGTGACCTGACCTCGGCCCAGCCCGACGCGATCGAAGCGGTCCGCAGCCTCCTGACGCGGGACAACGGCCTCCTCGCATCACAAGGGGCGGAGGTCCCGCCAGCGGGCGGAGACGCGGACACGGAGGGGGCTGGGCGGACGCTGCTGTGGCCGTGGATTCTCGCGGGGCTGTTCGCGCTCTTCGCGGGCGAGGCCTGGCTGCTCGTCCGCAGCTAGCCGAGGTCAGGCGACTGGCAGGACAGGGCGTGGCGGGAGCGGTGGCAACGGCCAGATAGCCGCATGGCGACGCAGACGCGCGCGGAGCCGTTGGAGACGCCGCGGGACCTCCGGCCGCACGGGAAGCGCTGCCAGGGCGGCGCCGAGGGCCTCTGCGAAGTCCCCATCGCGGCACACCAGCGCCAGATCGACCGTGGCCGCGTCGAGGCGCGCGGCGAGCTCGACGGGCTCGCGCAGCGCGGCGAGGGCCCCCATCTCGAGGTCGTCGGAGATGAGGACCCCGTCGTAGCCCCAATGACCCCGCACGCGCTCACGCAGGATGTCCTCCGACAACGTGGCGGGCCAGCGCGGATCGAGCGCCGGGAAACGGACGTGCGCCGTCATCAGGAGGTCGAGCCCGGCCGCGATGGCGGCCCTGAACGGCTGAAAGGCCTCGGCCTCGAGGCGGGCGAGCGCCGTGTCATCGACAGGCAGCGCCAGGTGGCTGTCGACAAGCGTGTCGCCATGCCCTGGAAGGTGTTTTCCGCACGCCATGACGCCCGCGCGCTCGAGCCCGCTGCGCCATGCGAGGGCGTTGCGGATCACCGCCTCGGCGCTGGTCCCGAAGGCCCGCTCGCCGATGATCGGGTTCCCGGGGCGACTGTGGATGTCGAGGACGGGCGCGAAATCGACATTGAAACCAAGCGCCGCAAGCTCGACCCCCATCACGAAGCCCAACTGCTCGAGCCCGGCGGGACCGAGGGCCGAGGCAACGGGCCCCATCGGCGGCAGACCCGCCACCTCGGGGATGCGCGGCGGCTTCAGGCGCTGCACGAGGCCACCCTCCTGATCCACCGCGAGGATCGGCGTCGTGTCGGGAAAGAGGTCGAGGAGCGCGCGCTGAAGCTCGACCCACGCGCGGGTGGACGCGAGATTCCGTGCGAAGATGACCACCCCGGCGACCCAGCCCCGTCGGACGAGCGCCCGAAGCCAGGGCGGGACCTCGGTCCCTTCAAAACCGACGACGAGGCGGCCCACCGCCTGCGTCACTGACCCTGCCACTGCTTCAGCACGTCGCGCACGGTCTGGGCGTCGGACGCATCAGGTGCCTGCTTGAGATAGATCTCATACGCCTTGATGGCGCCTGCCCGATCTCCGGTCCGCGCCCGCAGGCTGCCGATCTGACGCCACGCGGTCACCTTCCCCTTGCTCGCGGCCTGCTGATAGAGCGTCAGCGCCTTCGCCGGCTCCGCGTTGTGAAAGCTCTTGGCCTCGGCGTAGATCTCGTCCGCGCTGCGCCCATCGGCGTTCGGCTTGTCCCGGTCCTTCTCCTTCGCCTTGTCCGGATCCTTCGCCTTGTCGGCCTTCGCCTTCGCCTTCGCCACAAGCTCGGTCGCCTCGGCATGCCCTGGCTCGAGCGCGAGGACCTGTTCGGCCTTCTGAATGGCCTCCGCGTAGGACTTGCCGTCGAAGAACGACTTGGCCTCGGTGAGATGGCTCACGATGGCCTCGGGCTTCAGCTCGGCCATCAGTGCGGTGACGCGGGCTGCGTAGTGGCTCGTCCCGGCCACAGGGCCGAGCTCGGTCAGGGTGAACCAGGCCGATGAGAGGTCCCCTTCCCCCTTCGCCTTCACGGCCCGCTCGAGCGTCACGCCGATCTCACGCTCGCGCGTCGCCGCAGCCTTCAGCTCGAGTCCCTCGACGTGGGCCTTGTCGAGTGCGGTCACCACCTCGAGCTGCTTCAGCGCCTCGTCCCAGCGCTGGGCGGCGATGTCCGCCTTCGCCTTGGTGAGCGCCTCCGCGATGGCCGCCGCCGCATCGCCAGCCCCCGAACCGGCCGAGGCGGCTGCAGGGGTCGGCTCGGCCGGTGTGGCGGGCGCGGACGGCGGCGCGCTCGCGGTGGGCGTCGCAGCCGTCACGACCGCCGGTCCGGCCGTATTCGAGACGGTCTTCGGGCGCGTGAGGAACCACGCGGTCAAGCCGCCCGCGACCACCACGGCGGCGATGACGACCCAGACCGGGAAGCCCTTCCGAGTGGGCGCTGGCTCGGGACCCTCGCTCGCCACGCCCACAGCTGGCTTGGCACCCCCCCGCCAATCCTCGGCGCGATAGACGAACTCCTCGCCCGCCCCGACGAAGCGCAGTCTCACCTTGCCGAGCTCGATGATGTCGCCGGCCTTGAGCGCCGACTCCTCCCAATTCTCACCGTTGATGCGGAGCCCGTTCTTCGACTTGAGGTCAAAGACCTTGGCCTGCCCGTCGGCCACGGTGACCCGTGCGTGGTTGCCGCTGACCGAGTGGTGATCGATGACGATGCCGCACTCGCCCGCCCGCCCGAGGACCGTCGTGCCCTCGGCGAGGGTCCACGTCTTCCCCGCGAGCTCATCGCTCACGACGACAAGGCTCGGCAGCGCCCCGACGATGCGCTTCTTCCCGGCCCCAAGGCTCTTCCGCTCGCCGTCGTCGGCGTCGTCGATCGCGTGGAGCGAGGTCGTGGCCTCACGGCGCCCTCCAAGGGCCTCGGCCTTGGCGGCGGCGATCTGCGCGCGCGCAGCGGCCTCGATTTCCTTTTGGCGCTTGCGATCGGCCTCGGGCGGCGGCGCCGGGGCCGCGGGGACGCCGGCCGCGGGGGCCACGGGCGGATCGACCTGACGCGCACCGTCGAGCGAGAGCTCGTAGTCGCCGATCTGGATGATGTCACCCGTCCCGACCTTGCGCGACCCGCGGATGCGCTGTCCGTTGACGCGCGTCCCATAGCGGGAGAGGTCCTCGACCGTCACCTCGTCGCCGGCCTTGACGAGGCGCGCGTGGCTTCGCGAGACGTTGCGCTCGGTGAGGCGGAGGGTGTTGCCCTCCTTCCGGCCGATCGAGATCTCGTTCTTGTTGGCGATGGAGACGACCGTGACGCGGCCCGCATCGTCCTTGATCTGCAGCTTCATCGGGGCTCCCCTGTGGACCGACGGGCGAGGGGCGGACGCCTCGCTCACGGCGTGCGCCGGTGCGACGACGTGGACGCGGCGCCACGTGGGATCACGCCGCATCCGGAAGATGCTAGCAGCTCGGACGGGAGGTGGCAACCGCAGGTCCGACCCGCGCGCAGACAGGTCCGGGCTCGGCCGAGGGCTCGCTTACGGCCGGTCCGCGATGGCCGAGATGCCCCGCAGGACCGGCGCAACCCCATTGCGGCTCGTCCCGAGCGTCACCTCGACCTGCAGAAAGCGCCCGGCCACCTCGATCGCGGCGGGAAGCGGGGCTGGTGGATAAGGCCCGAGGGACGTGGACCACGGCGCCGCCTCGAACGCCTCGGGGGTGTCGGCGGCGCGATGACGCAGCCGCACCCAGGTCGCACCCGCGCCTGGCAGGTCTGCGTCCACGAAGATCGCGCTCCAGCGCGTGACCCCCGACGGCCAGCCCTCGAAGATCTGGCGATGATATCCGGTCCGCGACGTGATCGTGCGGAGCGCATAGCCCGTCATGTCGCTATAGGTGTAGGGGTTTCGACCCACGGGATACGTACCGAGGACCACCCCGGTGTCGGGGTCGACCCGCGTGACATCGGAGGTACACTCGTTGACGGTCCAAAGCTTGCCGTCGGGGTCGATCGCCGCACCGACAGGGCCGCGCGCGGCGCCGAGATCGAGCGATCGCAGCTCGTTGCCTGACGCCGCGTCAAGCATCGTCACCGCCCGGTCCAACCCGCCTCCGCCCGCACAGATGTTGCCCCACTGGTGATGCGCGATGAAGACCTGCGAGCCCGCGACCTGACCGTCGGGCCCTCGGACGAGGCGCACCGCGACCCCGCGGGTGTAGCCCCGCGCATCCCAGGGACCAAAATGCGTCCACGTTGCGTCCGAAGGATTGAAGCGGCTCGCGCCCCGGTTCTCGCCCGTCGACACCCAGACGCGCCCGAGGTGGTCGAGCGCGAGCCCATAGACCGCCCGCGCCGCCATCGGCCAGGCCCCGACCTGACCATCGACCGGGTGGACCTTGACGAGCCCATTCGGGCTGCGCGAGGCGACCCAGATGAGCCCGTCACCGTCGATCGCGAGGCCATAAGGGCGCATCGTCAGGGGGATGCTGCGCAGGGTGGCGCCCGTCGCCCCGTCGAGCTGAACGAGGCGCTGCGAGTTCCAGAACCCGACCCAGACGTGGTTGTCCCGGTCCACGCCAGCCGCACGGGCGCAACCCGTCGTGCCGCTGCTGTTGCAGTTGGACGACCCCGGGCCGTCGGGCTGCACGTTCCAGAGGATGCACTCGTCGTTCGCGCGACGCTCGAGGTCCTGGATGACGCCGTCGCCGCTGTCGTCGGCCGAGGTGTCGATGACGCCGTTGCCGTTGCGATCCACGCAGTCCGCCCGGCTGATGGCGATCTTGGCGACGCGCCCGTCGCCACGACAGCTGACGAGGCCATCGCCGAAGAGGTCGACCGCGGTCCGGCTCGGGTCGGTGCAGAGGGCGTAACGCCCGACCTCGCGGCCTGTCGTCGTGTCAAGTCGTGACACGGTGTTGGCCGCCGAGTTGGCGACCCAGATGAACGGGATGACCTCGCTGCGCGTGCTGAGCGTGACGCCGCCGCCAGGCGCCTCGGTCAGACCGCCCTCACCGGCTTCACCCGGGTCGAGTGGCTCGCCGCCTCGGTCGCCCGCGTTCAGGATACAGACTGAGGCACACCCCCCGCACGGGGACTGGACGCCTTCGTCGGGCTGAGTGTCGCAGTCGTTGTCGACCCCGTCGCAGACCTCGGCGGCTCCCGGATTGACGCCTGGCGCAAGGTCATCACAGTCGGCCCCCGAAGCGGCCGGGGCCGAATAACCTGACGAAGTGTCAGGCCCGCACAGGCAGCGCGCCACAGCCTCTGCGCCCCCGTAGCCGTCGGCATCCGCGTCCCGAAGATACGGTGAACAGCCAGCCGCGTCCGCCTCGTCCGTCAGGAAGTTGCAGTCGTCGTCGACACCGTTGCAGCGCTCGACCGCACCGGGGTGGCGCGCCGCGTCGAGGGGCGCGCAGTCGACAGCCGTCGGCCACGTGTCGCCATCGGCGTCGTCGTCGATGCAGTCGCGGGAGCTGTCGCCGTCAAGGTCGGGGAAGCCCTCGTCGACCTGCCCGTCGCAGTCGTCATCGAGCCCGTTGCAGACCTCCGCCGAAGGAGCCCCACCGACGCAGACACGCTCGCCACCGCGGCAGACCGCGAGCCCGCCGCAACGGCCAGGCTCGACCGGGCAGGGCTCGGCAGCGAGGTCCTCGTCGACCGCTCCATCGCAGTCATCGTCGAGGCCGTTGCACGTCTCGGCGGCGGCCGCCGTCACGGAACAAGCTGACAATCCGTCAGGTCCGCAGGCGCGGCTCCCCTCGCAGGTCCCAAGAGCATTCGTGAGCTGACACGTCGTCGCGCGCCCGAGCAGCTGCCCAAGCCCGTTGCAACGACACGCAGCGCCCCCGCGCGGCGCGCACTGCCCGGGCGTCGCCGCACTGGCCCCGTCGCAGCCGAAGCCGTCGGGACAACCGTCATCCCCCCGACAGAGGACCCCGCAGAAGCGGCCCTCGGCCCCTCGATCAAGGCATCGATTGCCGACAGCCGCGCCGATGTTGCAGTCGGCGTCGCGCTGGCAAGGCTGACAGAGGAGGGCTGGCCGCTCGAGGCACACGAACGCGACGTCCCCCGAACGCGACGGGGTCCCGACGCAGGCATAGCCCGGGCGGCAGGACTCGACGCAGCCCTCGGAGCAGGTGTAGCCGTCCGCGCTCGCGACACAGAAGCCCGAGTCGCAGTCGGCGCCCCGCTCGCAGGGCGCTCCGAAGGTGCCGGGGGACGGACCTTCCCCGCCATCCTGAGCGCTGGTCGGCGCATCGCCCGCGGCGCCACCCGAGAGGTCAAGGATGACGACGACATCGGCCAGACCAGCGCCAGCGTCGGCGTCGAGGGGCGCGGAGGTGCCTCCGCCTCCGCCACAGGCTGCGAGGAGACCGAACAGGAACGTCTGAGGGCCGAGGCGACGATGGGCGCGTGGCATGACGCGGGCCTCCCTCCCGGTCCCGGAACAAGATGCACGGGGCACGGGATGCACGGGGAAGGGCCGGGCGCGGGTCGGCGCGCGCGGCCAGAAGGTTCAAGCATGCGCGGCGCCTCCACCCGGGTCAAGTCGCTGCGGCCTGCCACGGCCTGCCACCTTCCGAGGCCCGCTCGCGGCATGCCCACGACGGCGCTGACCGCCGAGACGCGCGACACCGCCATCGGACCGGGCCCAACCTGGCTCCGCAGGGCCTTGCTGCATGCGCATGAGGTTTGACACGGCCTGCCACGCCCGCTAGCTTCCGCCGGTGCTGTGTCCGCCGGGGGTCCCCATGCCGTCTCGTCTCGCGCTGCTGCTCGCCATCTGCCTGTTCGCGCTCGCCGCCTCCCCGGCCCCGGGCGCGCGCGCCCAGTCGGAAGACGCCAAGCAGCAGGCGTCGGCCTTCTACACCGAGGGCGAGCGCCTCTTCGCGGCTGGCGTGTACGCGGCGGCCATCGAAAACTTCGAGCGGGCGCAGGAAATCCTGCCGCACCCCGTCAACCTCTACAACATCGCCCGCAGCTACGAGAAGCTCGGCGACGGGGCCCGCTGCGTCCGCTTCTACGACCAGTACGTCGCGCTCTACCGCGAGCGCGAGGGCCGCGACCCGTCCGACATCGTCGAGGTCCGCGTGTCGATCTCGAAGTGCCGGCTGCTGCTGAAGTCCGACGTTGCGATCGGGTCCGAGCCGGCCGGGGCGAACGTCTACATCGACGACCGCGCGAAGCTGCTGGGACAGACCCCCTACACGACCTCCCTCGATCCGGGCACCTACCGCATCCACCTCTCGCTCGACGGCTACATGCCGTTCGAGGAGACCTTCGAGGTCCGTGCGGGCGAGCCGCTGAGGCTCTTCTTCAAGCTCGAGAAGCTGCAGCGCGTCGGCCGCTTGCGGGTCAAGGCCAACGTGCGCGACGCGAGCATCTTCGTCGACGGGCGGCCCGTGGGTCTCACGCCCTACCGCGAGCCGCTGACGCTCGACGTCGGCCCGCACCAGGTGTCGGTGCGCAAGGACGGGTACACGACCTTTTCGGCCGAGGCCGCGGTCGCCCTGAACGCCGAGACCGAGGTCCGCTCCGGGCTCTACCTCGCCGACGCGCCGATGACCTGGAAGGGCTACCTCGGGTGGACGGCCATGTCGCTCGGCGCCGTCCTGGTCGGCGGTGGCGTCGCCGCGGGGGTGCAGGCTGACACGTTCTTCGCCGGCTCGCCCGACTTCGACACCTGGGCGGGCTACCAGAAGATCGGCTTCGGGGCCGGCGGCGGGCTGCTCGGGCTCGGATTGCTCTTCGCGATCCTCGACTCGGTCGATGACGCGGTCATCCGCTCTGGCGACGCGCTCGAGCCGTGGGCGGGGACGGGACGGACGGGTGGGCTCCCGACGGTGCGCTTCTGAGGCGCGCCGGGCGTACGACGAACCCGGGGCGAACCGGGCAGGAGGAGAGGCGGTGATGCGACGAGGAACGGTTGT
The DNA here is from genome assembly GCA_005788935.1 of Pseudomonadota bacterium. Next base: position 874 of record SYAK01000104.1, on the reverse strand, counting down.
CCTGGCGACGCGGGGGCTTGCGCTCGTGGCACTCGGAGTCACGGCCTGTGCGGAGGGGATCACGCCTCCGCCCGAGACGCCGATGGTGGCCGTCACGTCGGATCTCACCTTCACCTTCGGAACGCGCGAGGCCGAGTGGTGCAACACCGACCCCCGCGCGCCCCTGCACCCGGCCTGCGAGGACTCGGGCGAGAGCGTCCCGGTCCTGTGGCCGACGGTGCAGGTGCAGCTCGCGCCTTTCGAGATCGACGTCCACGAGGTGACGAACATCCAGTACCGCTACTGCGTCGCGATGGGGGTCTGCGACGGGGGCGACGACAGCCTGCACCCCGAGAACGCAGGCCCGGGCCAGCCGTCGTACTACACGAACCAGCAGACCGCGAACCATCCGGTCGTGCGCGTGAGCTGGCAGGCCGCGAAGACGTACTGCGAATGGCAGGGCAAGCGCCTCCCGACCGAGTTCGAGTGGGAGCGCGTCGCGCGCGGGCCCGACCGCATCGGGCGCCCTCTGCCCGCGGAGGGGCTCGCGCGACTCGACGACTGCAAGTCGGCGGGCGACCAGTTCGCGACCACCTACTGCAACCCCGCCGCGAACCTGATGGCGGTCATGAGCTCGACGCTTGACTACGTGGACGAGCCCGGGGCTGGCGTCATCCACAACCTCTTCGGCAACGCCGCCGAGTGGACCGCGACGACGCGGCGTGAAGACATCACCTGCGAAGCAGAGCCGCCCTGCAAGCGCGAATGCGGCGCCAATGACGGCATTCAGTGCGCCCAGGACAAAAATGAGTGCCCCGCCTGCGAGGCCCCGGGGGCGTCCTGCTTCTATCAGTGCGAGGGTCGCAACGGGCAGTCCATCGTCTGCAAGGCGTTC
>SYAK01000103.1 GCA_005788935.1 Pseudomonadota bacterium | reverse complement strand
TGCGGGTAATCAGGATGCAAGCACCTGGAATCACAATGCGCGGTAACGTCACGAGAGCCTCCCGGAGCGCACACGTCGACGCTCCAACCTCCCTAATGCCGACGAGGTCCCGTTCCGCGCGTCCGAAATCGAACATTTTTTCCCAAGGCCCCCCTGAGCACGCCGCGAGGCCGTTCCCAGCGATACCTCTCTCCTTGGTTCGCGCGCCTCAAGCAGGGTATCCGGCATCTGCCTAACTCGGTGCTGTCTCCAGGACAGTTTGTTCCCAGGGTTCTCTTTAAAGCCGCTTCCAAGGCTCGTCTACGTGATCCCGCCCGCCACTCCGCCGTCGGCATTGCGGGGTCGTGAGCAGCCTGCTAGACCCGGCGACACTTCGTTCGGCTAGGGACGCGCATAAACGGTCCTGTTCCGGGTCGAGGCATTGATGGGTTCGGCGCCATCGCGCGCCGCTTTACCTCTTATCTCATCCTGTGAGCCTTGTGCTCGACTTCGTTTCCTTGCGGCCTGTCCCGTCGGAGGCTCGGTCGGGCCTGATCCCTGATTCCCCCAAGCCTGTGGGCGTGCTATTGTATCGACTCGCCCGGCTCCGCCGGACCGGAGAGGTCCTTGCACCCGCCGCGGCAAGGCCTCGCCCAGCCCCTCCCTCAGGTGGTCCCCGCATGCGCAACCTCTCGGTCCCTGCCGTCCTCATCGGCCTCTCTGCCTGTGGCGGCGACACAGCTTCCGCACCAGTCGACGCGGCGGCTCCTGACGTGAGCCAAGCCAGTGATGGCGGCTCTGGTGACACGGCGTCGGGTCCGACGACCGAGCAGCAAGCCATCCTTGGCGTGCCCAAGACAGGCGAGGTCTCCCTCCCCGGGCTGACTGGCGAGGTTCAGGTCGTTCGGACCGCAGGCAACATCCCGCACGTTTACGCCGAGAACCGGCTCGACCTCGCGCGCGCGACGGGCTACGTGCAAGCCGCTGACCGCTTTTTCTTCATGGATCTTCAGCGTCGCCTCGGGCTCGGGACGCTCGCGGCCCTGCTCGGCGACGTGGCCCTAGAGCAGGACATCGAGTCGCGCGGCACCGGCGTCACCGCGATCACGGACCGGCTCGATGCGCATATCTCCGAGGACTTTCGCGCATACCTGCAAGCCTTTGCGGACGGGGTGAATGGCTATATCGACGCCGTTCGGGCGGGCACAGCCCCGCCGCCCTCGGAGACGCAGTTTGCTGGCCTGCTTGGTTTCGACGCCCCGGCCGACATGATGCATCCGTTCGGTGTTCGGGACATGTTGGCCCTCATCGCCGTCGTGATGCACAGCACGAACTTCGAGACCGACGACGTCGGACGGGACAACGCCTGGCGCAAGCTCGAGGGATTGTTCCAAGGCGCTCCGAAGGCTGAACTTCGGAAAGCCGGTTATGTCGCCGACGTGTTCACCGACGTGCGTCCCATCTTCCCCGAGACCCGCTCGACCCCCGGCTTCCCCGAGGGCGCGCCTGCCTCAGTTCCGCGCAGCGCGCGTCCGGCCCGGGCCGAGGCGAAGGTCCCCTCCGGTATGCTCGAACGCCTCGACGCGCGCCTGACCGCACGGGCCCTCCGCGCCGGCAAGCACCGCGAGGCCGGTTTTGGCTCGAACGTCTGGGCCGTCGCCGGGTCTCACGCTGAAGACGGCTGGGCCTTTCTTGCGAACGACGGTCACTTGTCGCTGTCCGTTCCGCCGCTCGGCTACGCGGCTGGCCTCGACACGACCGTCTTCCGCGCTGATGATCCGCACCCCCCGATGAAGCAGATGGGCGGGTGGCTCGGGAACTTTCCGGTCATCATCGGCGGCACCAACGGCAAGGTCGCTTTCGGTGGCGTCAACCCGGTCCTCGACATCACGGACTGGTATCGCGAGGAAATCCGTCTCGGTGATGACGGGCGCCCTGCTGAGAGCCGCTTCGGGGGCGACTGGAGGCCCCTCGTACGGGTGGAAGAGACCTACAAGGTCGCCGACGTCGCGCTGCTCGGCAGCGTCGGGCGGGACGAGGCCGTTGCGCGCTGGACGACTTTCGACGGGCGCTGGTTGACCGCTGTCGAAGGGCGCGTGCTCGGTGCGGACGAGGCGCCCGCAGATGGCGAGACCGCCATCTGGATGCTCGGGGAACGCGTCGTGCCAGGCGATACTGACGAGGACGGTGTCGTCACCGCCGTCAGCTTCGACTACGTGGCGTTCGACGCGACGCGGTGGCCCGAGGCCCTCTTCAAGGCGGGCTTTGCGGAGAACGTCGACGACTTCCGCGAGGCCACGCGCGGATTCGTGGGGTCCGCACTCTTCATGTCCGCGGTCGACTCTGCAGGCAGCATCTACTACACGAGCTACCAGGCCGTCCCTTGCCGCAGCTACCTTCCGCGCGATGGCGGCGTCTTCGGCGAGGGCGGCGACCCGACGCGACTGCTCGACGGGACCCGCTTCGGCGGATTCTCGGTCATGAGCGACGCCGAGGGTCGAGCGGACGAATCCAGGAACGCGGCCGATCCCTACGCCTGCGTCATTCCGCAAGCCGACATGCCGCAGGCCAAGAATCCGGCATCAGGTTACGTGTTCAACGCCAACAACGACCCCGCGGGTCTGACGGCCGACGGGGACGAGCGCAACGACGCGTATCACATCGGCGGCCCCTGGAGTTCTGTCCGCGGGAACACCATCGAGCGTGACCTCGCCGCTGCGACGGCCGACCGCAAGGCGACGATGGCCGACATGACCGCGGCGCAGGCGAATCATCAGTCGCGGCTCGGCGAGAGGTTCGCGCCGCTGCTGCTCGAGGCCATTGCGCGGGCGGCGAGCCTCGCTGCGACGGACGGTCCGAAGACGCCCGCCGAGGCGCGGATGGCGGCGATCTCCGAGGCCCATGGCGCCCGCTTCTCCGAGGTCGCGACGCGGCTCACGGTCTGGGGCGGCCGAGGGTTTCACGCGGCGTCGGGGGTCGAGACCTTCTACGCGGCGCCTGACGCGGACGACCGGGCCGACGCGGTCGCGACGTCGATCCTGAACGCCTGGCTCCCGCGCTTCCTCGGCAGGGTATGGGACGACGAGCGTATCGACGCGTGGCGCGACGGGCTCGAGCACCGGGTCGCCGCGACGCTCCGTTTCCTCGCTGGACGCGGGGATGGCAACCCGGCTGAGCTCGCCAGTTGGGACGCTGAGACCGGTGAGGCCGTCTTCTTCGACGACGTCGGGACCACCGAGGTCGAGGTCGCGGATGAACTGATGCTGAGCGCGCTAATCGCAGCGCTTTCGGCGCTCGAGGCGGCCCCGTCCGAGCCCGGGAAGTTCGCCTTCGGCTCGACCGACATGAACACCTGGCTCTGGGGCCTCAGGCACACGGCCCGCCTCGAGTCCGTGCTGGCGCCCTACCTCGCCGGGGCCGGACCCCTTGGCGCCATCGGCGACATGTTCTCGATCACGACCGACCGCCTGCCGCTCGCGGCGGACCTCGCGGCGGGCGACCCTCGTCGGGGCCTCAAGTGGTTCCCACGGTCGGGCGACCACTGGGCCGTCGACGCATCGAACACCGGCCTGTCCACCGAGAACGTCAGCTTTGGCTACGGACCGGCGATGCGGCTCGTGATGGCGCTGAAGGGCGGCGAGGTGAAGGGTTACTTCGTCCTGCCTGGCGGGCAGAGCGGCGTGACCGACAGCCCGCACTTCGATGATCAGTTGAGGCTCTGGCTCGCCAACGATTATCACGCGTTCCGCTTCTCGGTCGCGGATGTCGTGGCTGGCGCGACCGGCCGCGAGCGCTTCATCCCGGCCTCCGAGTGAGGGCGGGGGCGGCCTGAGTATGGCGGAAGCTCAGGGGAATCGAACCCCCCCAGAGCCCACGAGGGACCCCACAGCGGTTTTGAAGACCGCGCAACCCACCAGGGCCGTGGAGCTTCCACGGCTGAGATGACACGGGGCGGCCAGGACAGCAAGCGCGGTCGCGCCGCCTCCGGTGTGCTGCGCCGCGGGGCGCTCCGCTGCGAGCAGGCCTTCGGGTGCGCAGCGGGCCAGCGACCAACAAGCGGGAGGGCAGGATGGGCGGATGTCGAAAGGTGTGGATGTTGGCGTGGCTTCTCGTCGGTTGTGCGACGGTCCCGAGACCGGCGGTCGCGCCGGGGGAGACGTCGGCGGGCGCTGCGTCCGAGGTGGCTCTGTGTGGCGCCGAGCTGCACGAGGACGCCGTGCTCGGACCTGTCCGGGAGGCTCCCGTCGGGGATCGTGCGCTCGGTGCGACCTGCGGGCCGGACATCGGGGCCTGCGCAGCCGATGGCGTCTGCGTCTTTCCGGACTCGGCTCCGTGCGGGGATGGCGGCGTCTCCGGTGTTTGCGAGGCACGCCCGACAGGCTGTCGCCGGGACTGTCCGAGGGTCTGTGCCTGTGGCGATGAAACGTTTTGCAATGCGTGCGTCGCGAAGGCGCGCGGCTTCTCGGTCCGTGGGCGTGGCGCCTGCCCGGAGACAACGCATGACACGCCTTGATGAGGGTCATTCGCTTCCGTTGCGTCTCGGTTGCGCGACTGCCGCCGTACTCCTGCTGGGGCCTTCGCCTGCTCCCGTGCGCGCCGAAGGGTCGCCGGACATGGCTGTGGTTCGGGCGCCCATCGTGGACGGGCGGGTCGCGACGGAGGCTGAGCGGCACGCCACCGTGGCGCTCGTCTACACCTCCGATGGGGAGGTCTGGTGCACCGGGACGTTGGTCGCGCCGCGCGTCGTCGTGACGGCCGCCCACTGCGTCGTCGAGCAGGACCTGAACACCGACGCGGTCACGCGGCGCATGGAGGCGAGCGAGATTGTGGCCATCGCTGGCCCGGTCGAGGCCCGCGACGCCACCGGGGCGCAGGTGCACGCGATCGAGCGGATCGCCCTTCACCCGGGCTTCCCGAACGGCACGCCATCCGATGACCCCACGGGGGCGGGGCGTTACGACGATATCGCCGTGCTGGTGCTCGAGACGCCCGTGACCGAGCTGACGCCCGCGCTCATTCCGACCGCCGACGCCGCCCGCGCGAGCCTCGTCCCGGAGACGCCGCTCACGATCACTGGCTACGGGACCGTCGACGCCGATGGCGCGGGGGGAGGTGTGCTCTACATCGCCGAGTCGCCCTTCGTGCGGCTTGTCGATCTGGAGATCGTCGCAGGCGGCGCGGGCTTTCCCGACACCTGCCCAGGCGACTCCGGAGGGCCCGCGTATCTCCTCGGAGGGGGTGTAGCCGCTCTGGTCGGTGTGACGTCGCGCGGGTCGGCCAACGTCGACTCCACTTGTGGCGAGGGCGGGCTCTACACGTTCGCACCAGCGTACCGCGACTGGATCGTGCGCAGCGCGAACGGGCTCTACTCCCCCGATGCCGTGGTCCCACCGCCACCCGAAGAGGCCTGTGACCCGGCCACGGAGGACTGCGGCGAGCCCCCACCCGAAGAGGCCTGCGACCCGGCCACGGAGGACTGCGGCGAGCCCCAACCCGAAGTTATCTGCGATCCAGCGGTCGAGGCGTGTGAGGCGGCCTGCGACCCGGAGACCGGGGACTGCGACGCCACCACGTCTGACACGGGCTGCAGTGGCGCGTCAGGCGCCTTCTGGTTCACCGCCCTTTTCGCGCTTGGACGAGGGCGCCGCCGTCTCTGACGGGGCCTGTCGCGTGCGCGGCGTGCGACGTCAAGGGCTGGGGCTTTGGGAGGCCTACCGCAGGATGCCGCTGAAGGCCTCGGCGGCATCCCGGGCCCGCAGCGCGAACGTCTCGCCGACGCGCACGAGCCCTTGCGTCGTGAGGCCGGGGACGACCTCGACATACCACTCGGCCACGAGATCGAGGTCGTCGTCGAAGTAGACCTTCACGATGCCGGCCTTGTTGGTCTCATTGGCCTGCGCGAGCCATGTTCCGTCGAACGACTTCGAGGGGTCTCGAGCCCACACGACATACATGCGCACAATCTCGCGGTCCGCGTTGGGTTGCGTCAGCAGGACCACCCCGAGGTCCTCGATGCGCGTGACGACATCGCCTCCCTCCACGTTCGAGCTCAGCCCGCGCGCCTCGAAGGCCGAGCGCAGCGCCTCGAGGTTGTAGAGGTCGGCGTCAATGACGGGCGCGAGTGGGGGCGAACGCACCTCGGAGGTGGTTGCGCAACCGCTTCCACCCGCCGCGATCAGCGTGACCAACGCCCAACCGCGAACCCGCTTCACCCATCGGCTTGCAAACATGGTGTCCTCCGTTCGGGCCCACGCCCGCAGGATCTGGGTAACACGGCTGCGGGGCGCTGTCCTTGCTCGTGCAGGTCTCCATCTGTCAGGGCGGCGCAACAGCGTGGGGTTCAGCCCCAGACGGCGCGGTAGCCGAGGTCGTGACCGATGCGCTGCGAGAAGCGGCGCACGGACGCGCTCGCCATCTTCTCGCTGAGGGCCACCGGAATGCGTGTCGTGAGCCAGCCGCCGAGGCCAAGCGGCTCTCCGACGGCCGGGCCGACGCGTGGAGGCGGGCACGCAACCCGGGCCTCGAGGCGCCCCGCTCGCGTCAGGATGTCGAAGAGGTCGCGCAGCACGATGTAGGCGGTGTCGTTCAGGTGGGTCGCCCAGTTGGCCGCCGGCATGAAGTCGATGAGGTGAATGAGCTGATAGTTCAGGGCGATCCAGATATCGGCCGCCCCGAGCTCGATGGGGGCGTTGTCGATGACGCGCGTCAGATGCAGCGCACGTAACGCGTCGGGGCGGTTGAGGTTGCGCCGCAACTCGCGCCGCAGGTCCCCTGCGTAGAGCAGTCTCAGGACGGACGGGAAGGCCTCGATGTGGGTCCACTCGAAGGGCGTCACGAGGCCGCGCAGAGCGGGGATCTTCGCGCGGTCCATGGCGAAGGTGTTGGTGCCGGTTCCGAGGATCGAGTGCAGCAGCAGGACGAGCGGGGACCGCTCGGGGTAATGGCGAAACCCGTATTCGAAACAGAAATACAGATGGTCCAAGAATGATCCGTCTGCGTGCTCCACGTCGAAGTTGCACTCGGCGACGAGGAAGGCGAGCAGCTCCGGGCTGACCTCGGGTGGCGCCCCCATGGCCGAGACCGCATCGTAGGCGGCCTGGACGCGGCGGGCGGCGCCATCGGGCCATCGCACCTCCTTCGCGATGCGCTTCGTGATGACGTAGCGGGCCGCCGCGCCCTCGAGCGTCTGGAAGATGGTGCGATCGAGGTCGAAGCCCGGGATGGGTACCACGGTGACCTCACCGCTGTGCTCGACAGCGCCCGCTTGGGCGATGGCAGCCTTGCGCTGGAGGTTGGGCTCAGGGCGGACAGCGGCGGATTGGGACACGGGCACCTTCCTGAAGTGGGTGATTGTCAGCACCTGGGGACCGCGGCACGCCGCGCAAGAAGAACCCCGGGACAACGCCAACGTCGAGGCCGGCCGCAGCCGGCTCCGGATAGCCCAGGGATGTGTGCTACAGCGCTCAGGAGGCGGGTGTGAGCCCTGTCACCTCGGTCCGGACGCAGGGGAACGTGTAGCGGAGCGCGAGCTCTGTCACGAACTCGGGCGGGTCGTCTGTCAGCACGAGGCGCCGCAGCAGTTCGACCGCAATCGGATACCAGGCGGCGTGCGTGCCGGACCAGGGGATCTGGACGCGCCTCGGGCGACCGTCGGCGGCCTGCGCGCTCGCGTCCGGGCCACCCTTCAGAAAGGCGATCTCCTCGTCGAGGACGCTTGCAAAGGCGGCCTCCGAGACACGCCCGTGGTGGACCTCGGCCCACAGTTCCCAGCGAGAGCGCTCGGTCGTCGCGAGGTCGTCCATGATGCGCACGAAGATATGCTCGCCCCGCGCATTGCGCATCGTCGCAGGCAGCGCCACGCAGCCATTACCCGCGAGCCAGTCCGCCAGGTACTGCAGGGCCTGGAAGACGTTGTAGCGCACCTCCTCGGGGTCATGGTTCGCAATGACCGGCGAGGTGTCGACGTCGGCTGCGAGCACCCCGCGCAGATAGCGCGGGTCGTCGCGCGTCAACCCCGGGACGTCCCCGCCGAGGACGAAGGCGAGCAGCGGTCCCTGCTCGTCGGGGTCTGGGACGAGGGCCTTGACGAGCGTCTCGAGCGAGCCGTCGTCGGCGTCGCGCGCGTGACGCCGCCAGGCCTCGACGAGCGCGATGGCGAGGCGCACGAAATCGGGGTGGGCGATCCAGAAGCCGTCGAGCCCGCGCCGCAGCTGCGTCACGACATCCCGAATGAAACCGACCATGCTGACCTCGAACGAGCCAGGTACGCTCTCGTCGGGCAGCGTCCCGTACATCCCGCCGAGTTTCAGCGCGCCGAGCGGCCCGAGGTCGTGAACGAGGATGCGGTGCGACTCGCGGATGTTGTTGATGACGATGTTTGGGTCTGCTTTGACGGGTATACGATACCGCGGACAATGCCGAAACAGCCGCGCGGTCGACGCGAGGAAGTCGTGCCAGCCGAGGCTCCCGCCGAGAAAGTGCGGGCCGAGCGCCTCGGCCATCGCGCGGCTGCGGAAGATGGCGCGTGGGTTCTCGAAGACGACGAGCACGCGCACCGAGCCGAGCACGAACCCGGGGTCGCGCGCGAGGACGGCCCGCTCGGTCACCGCGATGAGGGCGCGCAGGTAGGCGGCCTCCTCTTCATTCTCGAGCTTCGGAAAGTAGATGACGAGCGCCTCTGGGCGCGTGCGGTTGTGCCAGACGTGCAACACGAGATCGAAGAGGTGGAGCGGCAACGGGTTGCCGTCGAGCAGGTGGCTTCCGTCGGGCAGGGCGAGCCCAGGGACACGCTTGATGGGGCGCGCCAGGCCGGTCTCCGCGAGCCTCAGCGAGCGACCGCGCTGCGGGTCGTCCCACGCCAGCGTTCGGTCAAAGCAGCCGAGCAGGTTCTCGCAGGCGAGCAGGAAGCGCTCCATGATCGGCGTCTTCGAGTCCTCGTCATCGGCGCCCCAGCGCGGCACCTGACCCGACGCGGCGACGAGGTCCGTGATGATCGGCGGCTCTCCCGGCCGCGACCGATGGAGCGCGTTCATGGCGTGGATGGACATGCGCGCCGTGTCGGGTGGCCCGAAGAGGGTCACCTGCTCGCCCTGCATGAACCGCGGAACGTTGACCCGCATGCTCGGCGGGCCCGGCTCCGGGTGCGGTCCGATGACAATGCGCCCGGAGGCGTCGCGCGCGCCGATCGCTGTCTTCCAGGTCGTCGCGTCGTAGGGCAGGGGGGCGTTGTGTGCGACTGAAGCGAGCGTCTCGGCGTCGAGGAAGGCGCGGTCGGTCACACGCTGCTCGAGGACGCTGCGCAGGTGGTCGCGGGTTTCGCGATAGACCTCGCACACCAGCTGCAGCGCGTCGTCGCTCTCGAGGTTGACGAAGCGCGCCCGCAGCCCGCGGGCAACCCTGAGGCCTGGGACGGCCGGGACCGGCTCTGCGTCCGCGTCGAGTCGGGCGCGGAGGTCGTCCGGGATGAAGGCGGCATAGGGAGGGATGTCGAGGGCAGTCATGGGACCTCCGGCGCGCGGCGCGTGCGCCAGTGGGGCCGACGCATGGCCGTAGCGTACCCGAAGGCGTGCGCCCCGGCTACCGAAGGACGAGAGGCTGCTGGCGAGCCCGCGCGCAGGTCAGGCGAGACGCGCGAAGGCTTCTGCAAAGAGGCGAAAAGGGGCTCCCGTTGCGCCAAAGCCAGCGCCCGGGTAGGTCTCGCCCCAGTTCCAGGCGCTCGCAAAGATGTCCGCGTGGACGAATGGGCCGGTCGCGAAATGCAGGAAGAAGTGCGCTGCGTTGCGCGATCCTGCCGACGCTGGCATGGCCCCTCCGAGTCGGGCCGTGTTGCGGAGGTCCGCCTCCACGTCGCGGTTGGCCTCGAAGTGCCACGGGCGGCGCGGGAAGAGGTGGACGTCGTCGCCGACACGCTCGGCCGCATCGGTCAAAGCGCGCGCGACGTCGCCGTCGGCGAAGTGGATCGGCGTCGCGAATGGGCCGTAGGCCGTCAGCGCCGCCGTCGTCAGCGTCGCGAAGCAGAAGGTCTGGGCGGGGCGGTGCAGCTCGGAGGCGTAGACGAGGCCGTCGGCGAGGATAAGGCGGCCCTCGGCGTCGGTGTGGTCAATCTTGACCGACTTGCCGTTCCGCGTGCGGATGACAGAGCCTGGGCGGACCGCCTTCTCGCCGACGGCGTTCTCGCAGGTCGGGACCGCGAGCACGACCGGGCGCGGGAAGCCGGTCTCGACGAGGTGTCGGAAGAGGGCCATCGCGAGGGCGGCGCCCGCCATGTCGTTGCGCATGTGGCTGACGAAGGCCTCGTAGGGCTTCGTGTTGATGCCGCCCGTATCGAAGGTGATCCCCTTCCCGAGCAGCAGCCATGGGGGCTCGTTCGCGAGCGCCGAGGTCGCAGGCGGGTCATGGCGCAGGATGGCGAGGCGCGGCGGGGAGCTCTCGCTCGCCTGTCCGACCGCGAGCAGCAGGTTCAAGCGCTCTTCACGGAGACGCGGCTCGTCGAGCACCTCGAGGGTCATGCGCCCAGGGCCCGAGTATCCATCGGCGTACCCGCGGATCTCGTCGACAAGTGCGAGGCTCGTGCAGGCGGTAGGGTCGGCGTTGACGAGCTCGCGGAAGTGCCGCTCGCCAGCCTCGAGTCGCGCGAGCCCCGGGAAGGACGTTGTGACCGTCGGGCCGAAGGCCCGGGCGAGGTCGAGGGCGAGGGCCTCCGTGACCGGACGCGGAAGGCCCTCGAAAGAGATGGCTGGTACGCATCCCTTGACATCAAAGGTCTGCCGAAACTTCCGGATGACGCGATCCACCTGCCAGCGCAGGCTCGCCACCGAGGTGTCTCCCAAGGCCCCCAGCCCGTCTGGAGCCAGCGCCAGGTGGAGCCCGCCGTCCGTCTGCGACACGGTGGCGGAGAGCCCTTCGGGGGCCGCGAGGCGGATCGCGGAGGGTAGCGGTGCCGGCGTCGTGCCGCCGCGGACGGAGATCTGGAGGTCCATGGTTTCCTTGGAGCGTCGTGCGTTCAGGGGAGGTCGTCGTCCTTCAACAGCAGGCGCACATGGCGCGCCCGGGTCGCCGGGTCGAGCGCTGTCGTGTAGGCCGCGAAGCGGTGGATGAGCGCCGCCACGGAGGCCGTGTAGTTCTCATTGCCCATCGACTGGATGGCGAGGTTGCCGAGCGCGAAGAGGGCCTCGTTTGTCTGGGAGGTCCCCCGCACCACCGACAGCGTGTCACCTTGCGGGACAGGCCCGCTCGCAAAGGCCACCTGGCGGCGGACTCCGTCGACGTGGAGGGTCAGACGGTCGTCCGGGCTGGCCGCAGTCGCGTTCAGCGTCAGGTGCAGGACGGCCCTCTCCCAGGCGGCAGGCAGGCCATCCCAGCGCCAGACGACGCTGCCGGCCTGGGCGAGCGAGACCTCCGCGGTGACCGTGTCGGCGTCGTAGTAGCCGAGCGCCATGACGACCGTGCCGTCCTCATTGTTGAGCGCGGCGATCCAGCCCGGCGTCCGCGTCAGGCTGGTGCTGACCGTCTGATCGAGGTTCGCCGAGACGGCCTCGAAGGTGACCGCGGTCGCCCCCTGGAGCGCGCTGACGAGCGCCGAGGCCGCGCTTTGCCTGACGCTCTGGTAGCGTGCGGACTCGCCGCGGTTCGAGAAGCGGGCGAGCCCCTGGTTCAGCAGCAGCCCGAGCGTCGGGCTGCCCGAGGTGCCCGCGGTTCGGCTGACGCTGAGCCCGGTCGGGCTGCTGTCGGTCGGAACCGAGCCGCTGCCGTCGATGCGGAAGTTCAGGACACGCCCGGTGGCGCTCAGCGTGCAGGCGGTCCCCGTGCCGAGCGACTCCGCGAGTCCGAGCCAGCCGACGGGCTCGAGGCCGGTCGACACGGCCGGCCGAACCGTGACGTAATCGAAGGAGCGCGTGCTGAAGGCCGAGGCGCCCAAGACCAGCAGCCGCAGCGTGTCGAGCCGCGTCACGGTCTGGTCGACCAGCGGGAGCCCGGTCGTCAGCGCGCCATCGTGGATGAGGTTGAACTCGCCAGCCCCAGCGAGG
>SYAK01000102.1 GCA_005788935.1 Pseudomonadota bacterium | reverse complement strand
GGCCGTCACGGCCCTCGAGGCGAAGGTGGCGACGTTGAAGGCGCAGCTCGGCTGAGGCGCCTCAGGGCGCCGCGCGGTGGCGCCGGACAGCCGCCAGACGCCAGTCGTTCGCCCCGTGGTTCGAGACGTGCGGTCCAAGCCAGGTCCCCGCCCCGAGCGGCCGCTCCGCCCTCAGCACGATCGCGGCGGCCGAGCCGGCCGACGGGATGGGGCGGACCCAGCGCCAGACCTCCCCCCATCGACGCGCACGATGAGGCGCCTCTCCGCGGGCGAGGGCGCCATGAGCTCCCCGCGGGCGAGGTCGAGCGAGAGGTGGTCCCCGCGCGCGAGGGGCGTGGCCAGCCGCGCCCGGACGCTCCACGCCACGCAGCGCCCGGTGTTCAGCTCGACGAGGCCGGCCTCCATCACGGACGCCGCCTCGCACGGTGGAAATGGACCGAACTCGGCCCGGTCGGCCTCGAGGTGTTCAGGGCCCGCCTCCCACCCCCTGACGCGGCATCGCGTCCTCGCCCGGACCCTCGAGCGCAGCCTGCGGCGCGGTCTCGACGAGGCGGAGCGCCAGGGAGTTCGCGCCCGCGTCACAGCCGAGGAGCGCGGCGGCGGCCACGCTGAGCCGTTCGGCGCGGTCGCGCTCAGCGGTCCAGTCGGAGGGCGTGAGCCGCGGGCTCCTCACGGAGGAGGTCCGCGCGCGAGGGCCTTGGCAGCTTGGGCGGGTCGACCGGTGGCGCGAGCCCGGCGGCACATCAAGCTCGGCGGGGCACCCTGGAGGACCTGGGGCCTGGAGGACCCGGACCTCGTCCCTGGCGGACAGGCGTCCTGAAATCCGGAGACCTTCAGGCGGCCATGAGGTCGCACCCATCACGCGCGGCGCGATTTGACCCGCCCACGGTCTCGTCGGACACTCTCGGGGTCTCGCATGCGGAAAAGCGATGTCCACGCTCCTGACCCCCGGCACCCGGATTCGCGACTACATCGTCGACAGCCGTCTTGGCGGCGGCGGTCAGGCTGTGACATGGCTGGCCCGCGATGCAGCCGGAACACGCGTGGTGCTGAAGCAGCTGGTGTTGCGACGCGCGGAGACATGGAAGGAAATCGAGCTGTTCGAGCGCGAGGCGGCGGTCCTGCGGGGTCTTGACCACCCGGCGATTCCTCCGTTTCTGGACGCGTTCGAGTTCCATCAGCCCGATGGAGCGGTCGATTTTTTTCTGGTGCAACGATGGGTCGACGCGCCATCGCTCGCGGCGCTGCTGGCCCGCGCGACATCCTTTGACCGCGAAACATGGCTGCACATCGCGCGCAGCGCGCTTGATATCCTGGCCTGGCTTCACGACCGCGTGCCGCCCGTCATTCATCGTGACGTGAAGCCGTCGAACCTCTTGTTCGGCACGGACCGGAAGTTGCATCTCATCGATTTTGGCGCGGTCAAGGCACATCTTGGCGAAGCCGCCGAAGGTGAATCGACGATCGTCGGCACCCACGGCTACATGCCGGCTGAACAGCTCATGGGGCGGGCCGGGCCATGGTCGGACCTGCACGCATTGGGGGCGACGCTGGTGCATCTGGCATCGGGACGGCACCCGTCAAGCCTTCCGTTCGAGGGCCTGAAGATGCGCTTTGCCGAGGTCGTGAATCTGCCGCGCCCGCTAGTGACATGGCTGGAATCGATGGTGGCCCCCGAACCGACGCAGCGCCCGCCGACCGCCGAAGCGGCGCGCGCGGCGTTGGAAGCGGCCCTTCGACCCGCAGCCTTGCCGTCGCCGACGGCGCGGGACATTGAAGCGCATCGGGGCCCACGACCGGGCAAGGGAGGGCGCGTCGGGCGGCTGATGCTGTGGACCGCGGGACTTGGGGTGATCGCGGCTGCGGTCGCGAGAGAGCCGTCGAAGCTCGAGGTGCCAGAATCGAAGCCGGCAACCAGCGTCAACATACAGCCAACGCCGCCCAGGGATTCGCCGTTCGTGGCCCTGAAAGCGGAGGGGCTGGAAGAAGCCGGATTTCGCCTGACCCCGCGGCGGGCGATGTTGCGCAAGGCCGAAGCCGGTCTCCCGATGTCGTCGCTGGACATCGCGATGGAGCTGACCGCGACGGGCGACCGCCCGCTCGAACGGTTGGAGGTCATCGTGGTGCTGGATGGGTTCCAGCAACAGACCCAACTGGTCTGGGAGGTGCTCGGCGAGCTCAAGCCACCGCTCGAGCCCGGAGAGACCCGGGTCGTGACGCGTCGTTGGAGCGATGTCCCGAACCGCGTCGCGCGGGTGTCGCTGCGCAATCCGAGAGCGGGCACCGCAACGATCGCTCTGGCAGCGCCGAAGTCGAGGCCGTTGGTACCGACACTGCCCGGCTACATCGCGACCGAACGTTTGAATCGGGCGCTGACCTTCGAGACGCGAAGGGCAGCGCGGATGCCGGATGGGCACAAGTGGGCCGGGCAGTTCGTGGCCGACGTGCAGGTGCGGGTGCTGGATCCCGAAGCCGTGGCTCATGTGGCGGTGCAACCAGCGTGTGTGGCGGCGGATGGAAGTGCCCAAAGCCACAATATCGCTGATTACGGTCTGCAGCTGGATATCGCGGAACGTTTTGCCGATGAGCCGGCCTGGTCGAAAGCGGGCGATGTGCACGTCTACCGGGCCCTGTGTTTCGAGGACACGGTCGATGTGCGCTGGCACATCGACGAGGTCTGGGGCGGCCCGACGTGGTGAGCGGCAGCAGGGCGGGCTGACCCGCCGCAACGCGGGCGCGAACGCGAGCGCGGTCGAGGCCAGCCAAACGTGTCGCGACAGCCCGGGACAGCCTGAAGCACCTCGTGCGCGTCGGGCCTGTCTCCGCCGTTCGATGAGCCCGTGAGGCTCCCCCTGTCGCCGACCTGCCGCATGCCCGACAGTCGCTGGGGCCTGACGAGCGGGCTGCGGCGCGTCAGGGCGAGGCACGGGACCAGCGGCCCGGAAACGCGCTGTTCAGACGTCTGAACAGCTCGGCGCGGACGCGCTCAGCGGGCGAGTGGGAAGGCCTGGGGCGCGGCAGCTCCCCGGGAGATCTTCGCGCGGGGTCCTCGGCAGCTCGGGCGGGTCGGCTTGCGGCGCGAGCTCGACGGCGCGCAACAGGCTCATGACGCCCGGGACGACGGCCGCGAGGGCCCCCTCGGCGTCTGGCGCGTTCATCCACCAGAAGGGGTTCAGGGCCGCGCGCGAGAGGAGCAGGCGCGCGGACGGACGGCCGACCTCGACGGTGAAGGCGAGGGTCCCGAGCTCGGCGTCGAGAAAGTCGTCGAGATCGCCGATGACGGGATAGAAGCCGAAGGAGGGGCCGACCCGCCACGGCGACGGCCCCTGACCCGCGCGGAAGGCCCGCCCGAGCGCCATGTAGTCAGCGACGCGCGGGTTCGGGGCGGCCGTGTGGGCCCACGGGTAGAGCAGCAGCTCGCCGAAGCTGTGGAACCCGAGGGCGAGCCGGGGAGAAGCGCCCGCGGCGGTCTCGACGACGGCGCGCGCCTCGGGCTCGCTGAGCGCGTGCGGCCCGGCGTAGTGCGGGGAGCGGCGCCAGGCGGATCCCGAGAAGGGATGCCACGAGCGGGCGCCCGGGATCCTCGGGAAGTTGCGGTTGAGGTCCACGCCCGCTGCGTTGCCGCGCTGGTGGGCGCGTTCGCCACGGGCGAGGCGGGCGAGGTTGGCGGCGAAGGCGTCGGGGTTCGCGACGGGCAGGACGGTGAAGCGGAGTCGCCGCCCGAGCCACGGGTCGGCGACCACCTGACGCAGAGCTGGCCCGTCCCAGGGTTCGACGCAGACCCGCATGGATGGCCGAACTGACACGTCCCAGGGTTCGACGATGCGCCGCATGGTTGGCCGCGCTGGCGCTTCCTGATCTGTCCCAGGGCTCGGTGAAGACCCGCATGGCTGGGCGCGCTGGCGCCATTTCGGCGAGACCTGTCGCTTTTTGCTCAAGGCGGCGGGCCAGCGTGACGACAGGGGTCGCGTCCGGCTGACGGAGCCCGCAGCGGACGCCGAATCACGCTGAATATACGAAGGAATCCCGCCATGAAGCTCGCTCGCCTCGCCGCCGCCGCCCTCGCCTCGATGACCCTGGTCTCGGCCGCCTCGGCCTCGGCGGTCGAGGTCACGAACCACGACGACCGCCCGTGGCTCATCAAGGTCGTCCACACGGCGCCTGGCGCCACGCCGCGCGAGCTCGCCGTGCCGAGCCGCGCCTCGGCCCCGTGGCTCTGCTCGGGCCCCTGCCGCATCGAGGTCGCTGGCGTCGGCACCCTCGAGACCGACGGCAGCGTCAACATCGCCATCCGCGACGGGCGCTTGGCCGTCGAGAAGCCGGGCGTCCGCGTCGCGGGCCGCTGAGTCGCCGGGCGGCCTTCACGCGGCGGCTCGGACGAGGTTTCGTCGTGGCCATCAGGCCGCCGTGCGTGCGGCCTCCGAGGCGCCGCGAAGACGCGGCCTGGCGCGCGGCCGTCAGTGGTGGGCGTGGCCGTGCATGTGGGCCTCGCGGTGGCGCCAGAGGCTCGGCAGGCTGACGCTGTCGAGGATGAAGGCGCGCAGCAGCGGCGAGGTCCGGGCCGGGCCGGTGTGGGCCTTCACGTGGTCGGCAGCCGCGAGGAAGGCAGCCGCGCCCTGCACGTCGGGCGCCGCGAGGAGGACGTCGGCGCCAAGCTCGAGCCAGCGCGCGGCGACCGCCGGGACGCCGGGCAGCGTCCACCAGAGGTCGAGGGCCTCGAGGCACATGGCCTCGGTCTTCGCAAGGAAGTCGGCCTCTGCGATGTCGGCGTTGCTGTGCATCTCGGGACCGAGCTTCGGGTCGAGCAGGGCGCCGAGCTCTTCGGGCAGGAGGTCGCGGTGGGCCTTCGGGTGGCGCGAGACGACCTGCGCGAGCAGCTCGGGGGGCAGCGACGCGGGCGTCACGGTGGCGCGGGCCTCGGCCTTCGCGGGGTCTGCCCCGAGCGCGCGGGCTCGCTCGGCCCAGGCGAGGAAGTTGCGCAGGGCTGGCGGCTCGGACCGCCCGAGGTCGCGGACCGAGGCGTGGGCGCCCTCGATGAAGCGGACCGCGAGGTCCACGCCGCCGAGCACGGGCGCCTCGGGCCCCTGGTCGCGCAGCGCGTCCTTGTGCAGCGCGCGGACGCGGACGAGCGTCAGCTCGCGGATGGTCTCGGCCTGCTTGCCGCGCCCGATGCCGACGTCGAGCATGCCGCCAGGCGCCTCTGGCAGGGGTGCCACGAGGCCCTCGAAGCGACCCGCGAGCGAGACGGGCGACATCACCGCGAGGCGGTCGAGCTCGAGCGGCACCGAGAGGTCGACGGCGGGCGCGCGCTTGAACGTCGAGGCGACGCCGCGCGACTTCAGCTTGTGGGCGGCGGTGCGGGCCGCCTTCTTGAGGGCCTTGTCCGCCGCCGCGTCGCCGAGGGCATCGAGGTGGGCGCGGGCCTCACGGGCCTCGAGGGTCGAGACGAGCCCGGTGACGGCCGCTGGCGTCAGGGCGCCGAGCGCGTCGGTCAGCGCGCGGACGGTGGTCGCGGTCGGGGGCTCGGCGAGGAAGGTCTCGAGGGACTGCTGGGGCATGTCGGGTCTCCGTCGTTCAGGTCGTCCGGGGTCGCGCGCAGTCATCGGGCGGCCTCGCGGGAGCGCTGACGCGTCGTCAGGACTCCGCAGGTCTCGCCGCGCGTGTGGTCGCGGGGCGGCCGTGTCGTGCGTCAGGGCGCGAGGGATGGCTGACGCGTCGTCAGGTCTCCCTCGGTCGGATAGGCGCCTCAGGCGCCGCGGGCGGCGATCTCGGCGTGCAGCGTCGTGATGAGTTCGCCCACGTCGATGGCGCCAAGGTCGCCCTCGTGGCGCTTGCGGACGCCGACCGAGCCGGTCTCCGACTCCTTCTGGCCGACGATGAGCGCATACGGCACCTTCTCGAGCTCGGCCTTGCGGATCTTGTAGCCGAGCTTCTCGTCCGAGGTGTCGAGCTTCGCCCGGAGGCCCGCGGCGCGCAGCTTCGCGACGACCTCCTCGCCGTAGGCCGTGAACTTCTCGGACAGCGGCAGGATCTTCGCCTGCAGCGGCGCGAGCCACAGCGGGAAGTCGCCCGCGTAGTGCTCGACGAGGATGCCGAAGAAGCGCTCGATCGAGCCGAGCAGCGCCCGGTGGATCATGATGGGCCGCTGATGCGAGTTGTCAGCCGCGATGTACTGCAGATCAAAGCGCTCGGGCTG
>SYAK01000101.1 GCA_005788935.1 Pseudomonadota bacterium | reverse complement strand
TCGTCGCTTCGCCGCCCGCGTCCCCGCCGACGGTCGCATCGTCACACCGCTCTGCGACGCGAACAGCCGCGCGGCCCTCGCGTCGGCGGTGGCTCCCGTCTGGTTCACGGCGATCGCCGGAATCGACGCCGACGCCCCACAGGCCGACATCCTCGCGTCCGGACTCCAGGCCGGGGCCGAGGGCGCCTCCTTCCAGCTGTCGCTGCCAGGGGCTGCCGCGGTCCCGGTCGCGCTGTCGGTCCCCGGGCTCCACAACGTGCGGAACGCCCTCGCGGCTGCCGGCCTCGCACATGCGGCCGGGGTCGGCGCGGAGGCCATCGCGGCGGCGCTCGGCAGCTTTCGGCTTCCACTCCGACGCCTGACGCCCACGGGCACGTTCGCGGGCGTCCCCATCCTCGACGATTTCGCCCACCACCCGACCGCCATCGCCGCCACCCTGGCGGCCGTCCGCCTGATGCACCCCGGGCGTCGCGTCGTGGCCGTCTTCGAGGTCCAGTCGAACACGGCCCGGCGACGCGTCTTCCAGCACGCCTTCGGCGACGCCCTCGCGCAGGCCGACCGGGTCTGGTTCTCCGCGCCCCTCGCCAAGGCCTCCGATCCGCTGCCTCCCGAGGCCCGCCTCGACCTGCCAGCGCTCGCCACGTCCATCACGGCCCGCGGCACGCCCGCGGACATCGTCGAGGACGCCGAGCAGCTCGCCGCGGCCGTGGCGCGAGACGCCCGCCCCGGGACCGACGTCGTCGTCGCGATGTCCGGGCGCGACCTCTCGGGCCTCATCGGGCGCATCGCCGCCCTGCTGGCGGCCCGGACCAATACCTGACACAATGTCGGACCATGCCGCCTCCCACGTCAGGCCCCGCGCACGGGAAACCTGACGTTCTGTCGGATATTCACGCGGAGACCCGCACACCATGCCGAACGTCGACCTGACCGGGCCCATCGCCATCAGCTCCTTCCGTCAGCTCGCGACCGTCGCCTGGGACCACCCCTCGGACCCGAGCATCTACGGTCTCCTCGACGTCGAGGCCGCGCCCATCGAGGCGCGCGTGGCCGAGCTGCGGGCGGCTGGCCACCGCGTCACGGTGACCCACCTCGTCGCGCGGGCGCTGGCGCTGACGCTCGCGCGCCACAGCGACCTGAACGTCATGTTGCGTCGCAAGCGGCTCTACCAGCGGGCGAGCGTCGACATCTTCCTGCAGGTCGCGATGCCCGACGCGGACGGTGGCCTCGGCAAGACCGACCTGTCCGGCGTCAAGATCCTCGCCTGTGACACGAAGGACGCCGCGACCGTCGCGGCCGAGTGTGAGGCCCGTGTGACCCTCGTGCGCAAGCGGACCGACCCCGAGCTTCAGCGCTCCAAGGATGTCATCGCGCGCATCCCGCGCCTCGTGTTGCGGCCGCTCGTCCGTCTTCTGGCGTGGTGTCAGCGCGAGCCGAACTGGCGCATGCGCTGGGCCGACATGCCGAAAGACCCGTTCGGATCGGCGATGATCACGAGCCTCGGCATGATGGGCGTCGAGACCGCCTACGCGCCGCTCTTCCCCCCTGGGGGCCCGCCGATCGTGCTGCTCGTCGGGGCCATCGCATTTCGGCCGACGTGCGACGTCGACGGGAACGTGGTCGGCCGCCGGACGTTGCGCCTCTGCGGGACCTTTGACCACCGCGTCGTCGACGGGTTCCATCTGGCGCAGCTCGCCGGCGAGCTCAGGAAGCTGCTCGAGGTCGAGACGCACCTGCTCTGAGCACGCCTCAGAAGCGCCAGGCCGCGATCCCGCGAAGGGCCCACGCCGGAGCGGGGAGGGCGCCCGTCAACGGGTCGCCGAAGGCGTCGAGCGGGACGAGCACGCCGGCCGCGAGCTGCGCCTCGAAGCCGCCCGCGAGGCCGAGCTCGATGCGCCCGTCGACCTCGAGCCCCCAGCTCTGCCCGCCACCAGGCGTACCCGAGGGTCGCATGACCGCGGCGTAGAGCACGTCGAGGCGGGCGCGCAGCCTCAGGGACTCGCCCGACAGCAGGTCGTGGCTGATCCACGGCTTGACGTAGGCCGCGTTCGTGACACCGCCGAGGACCTGGCGACACAGGATGAGGTCGAGGCGATAGTCGCGATGGAAGGCAAAGCCCGTGAGCGCCCGATTGGCGCGCAGCGCGTCGTCGGCCGCGAAGACGGCGTCGTCGGACGCGCCCACGTTCTGCCCGTCAAGGACTCCGATGTAGCGCCCGTCGTCGCCTGTCGCGAGACCCGCGTCGAGCCCGAGGCCGAGCCGCCCGAGCTGCACCGTGAGCTCGGACGCGACGCCGAACCCGCTGAAGACACGTGCGTCGTCGACCAGATCGTCGAGGAAGCGCTGCACGTGGTCGACCCGGCCGAAGAGGGCCTGCGCCTCGGCCTCGATGCGGACCGACGTCTCCGACGATGGGTGCAGCTCGGCCGCGAACCAGGCGCCAGGCCGGAAGAGGGAGGCGTTGCGCCGGTAGAGCTGAACACAATCGTAGGGTTGGGCGAGACGTCCATCGCTGAGGACGGCGCTCGGGGTGCACTCGGGCGTGGTCGCGGTCCGGGCGTCCGACGTGCTGTGCGTCTGCCCGATGAGGCCGAGCGAAGCGGCCCACTCGACCGACCAGGCGCGCCGCTCGTCGAGCAGGACCTGCCGCGCCGCCCGGGCTTCGGGCGTCCCGGCGTAGCGCCCTGCGCGCAGCGTCCAGGTCGTGGCGTCATCGGCGGAGCCGAGGTTCACGGGCTGCCCATCGGTGCCTCGGGCCTCGGCGACGTGGTCGGAGGTGACGCCAGCGTCGGTCCACTCGAACGCCGCCTCGAGACGGAACCCGGCCACGGTCGCGCCGACGGCGGCGCGGTCGATGACCGAACCGAAATCGGCGTCGAGCCCCGCGCCGTCATTGCGGTACAAGCCGAGGCCGAAGTGGTCGACCCCGCGCCCGAGGTCGAGGTCGAGCAGGTCGAAGAGGCGGGCCCGCAGCGAGGCCTCGCGCACGCGGACGCCGTCGCGCTGGCCAGCCGACCCGGCGGAAGGGGGCACCTGGGCGTCGTGGACCGGGTAGAGGCCGTCGAAGAGGGTCCCTTCGGGCCGCTCGTGGGTCGCGCCGAGGACAAGGTTGTCGGGCGCATCGATTCCAACCGACACGGACAGTTGGGAGCCGATGTGGAGGGTCGGCCTGTAACGCAGACGAAGTGAGGCCCACGCGAGTGTGTCATCCGCCGCACCATCACCCGACAGGGCGGCCGGGACCCCGCTCGAGGCGGACCCAAGGTGCCCCCCAGAGACGCGCTCGGGTCGGAACCGCAGCAGGCCATGATGCTCGACACGCAGCGGCGCGAAGAACGGCGGCGCGTGTTCGGCGTCGGGGGCACTCGCGGGGTGGATCGCCGGGAGCGCAGGCGTCGGGGCCGGACTCGCGGCGCCGGCTGGAACGGGCGCCTCGGCGTGACCGATCGCGGGGGCCATGGCGCCGGCTACGACCAACCCGAGCGGCGCGAGGCGCGAGGCGCAACGTCGATGGGCGGCTAGCGGTCTGTGCTTCGGCGTCACGCGTGGCGTCCGGGCTCGGGGGAGCGGCCGCTATAATACGGGCCCGCGGACCTTCGCAACGTCGAACGGCGCGCAGGCGCAGGGCGGGGGCAGGATTCGAGTTGTCCCTGCGTGTCACGGAGCGGGTCGCCCGGGTCGTGTGAGGTGCTGACCCCCTTCTCGCACCCAGGCGAGGCCCTATCTCGGAGGCCAGACCGTCCGGGCTTGGCTCTCCGCTGCGGCCCGTGACCATGGCGCGTCGTGGGGATGAGGCCCCGCCAGGCCCCGCCATGCCCGGCTTGCAGCCTGCGCCCGCATGCGCTAGCGAGGACGCATGACCCCGATACGCCGCATCGACGCATGCTTTTCACGGCTCGCGGGCCAGCGCGCCGCCTTCGTCCCGTATGTCACGGCGGGTGACCCCGACCTCGACGCAACCTTCGATATCCTATGCGGTCTTGCCCAAGGCGGCGCAGATCTCATCGAACTTGGCGTCCCATTCTCCGATCCGATGGCCGACGGGCCGGTCATCGAAGCCGCGATGAATCGCGCGCTCGCCGCGGGCACCACGCTCGCGGGGGTGCTCGCGCTGACCGCCCGCTTCCGTGCCCGCTACCCCGACCTCCCGCTCGTCCTCTTCGGCTACCTGAACCCGCTGCACCGCCGTGGCCTCGCGAGGATCGCTGCGGAGGCCCGTGAGGCTGGCGCCGATGGCTTCCTCGTCGTCGATCTGCCCCCCGAGGAGGCGCCCGCGCTGACGGGGCACCTCGCGGCACACGAGCTTGATTTCATTGCGCTCTTTACCCCGACTTCGGACGATGTCCGCGTCACCGCCATCGCCGAGGTCGCATCAGGCTTCGCCTATTACGTCTCGATGAATGCCATCACAGGCGACCGTCTCGTCGATCTGGCACCCGTTGCGTCGCGTGTCGCAGCGCTTCGTAGTCGGACCGGGCTGCCCATCTGCGTCGGTTTCGGGATCGCGACGCCCGCCGACGCAGGCGCAGTCGCGGCCTTCGCTGACGGCGTCATCGTCGGGTCGGCCCTCGTCCGAGCCCTCTCCGAGGTGCCCCGCGACGCGCTCGCCGCGACCGCGCGCGACCTCGCGACCCGATTCCGCGCCGCCATCGACGCGGTCCCCGCGCAGGCCGGACCCGCGTCAATCCGGGACGGGCACCGGCTCGCCCGCGTCACCAGCGTCGCGGTCGGCGCCGTCTCCGTCTCCGTCGACATGGCCGTAGTAGTGGTCGAGCACGCGGCGGACGTAGCCCTCGGTGGCCTCCCACGGGAT
>SYAK01000100.1 GCA_005788935.1 Pseudomonadota bacterium | reverse complement strand
GCCCTCTTCCGCCGCGCCGCCCCCGACGCCCAAGGCGCCCATCGTGCACATCCGAAATCTGACCACAGCGCTTTCAATTCCGTAAACGACGACCTCCGGAGCTCGGGCTGCGACGTCGTCGCCCTCATCGAAGCCGTCCGAAGCGGTGACCCGACGCGGCACGACCTCGACGCGAAGGCGCTCGGCGAGGCACGCGCGGCGGCGGCCCGCTTCCGCAAGCTCGGGTTCGGCGACCCGGCCTGGCGCGGCGTACTGGCGCGCCGCCCCTTCGCCGAACTGCTGCTGCGAATCTGGCCGGGCGCAGCCCACATCCGTCGCGACCAGAAGCGCGGCCGCTTCACCTGGGCCGCGGGCGGCACCGAGATGGAGCTCGATCCCGAGAGCGCGATGCGGCAGCGCGACCACGAGGCCCTCATCGTCCTCGACTCGCGCGCTGTCGCGGCCCAGCCCGGCCAGAGCGGCCTCGTCATCACCGCCGCGATGCCGGTCCCCGTCCCGTGGCTCGCCGCAGCCGGCCTCGGCGACGACCACCACGGCCGCCCCGACCTCGTCGACGGGCGGGTCGTCGTGACCGTCACGCGCCTCTACGCCGGGCACGAGCTCGCCACCCGCGAGGAGACGCCGACTGGCGCACCCGCCCGCGCGGCCATCCGCGACCTCATCCTCGCGAATCGGCTCATGAAGGGTGCCGCCGAGCGCCTGCGCGACCGCCACGAGCTCGCCGGGCTGGCGGTGCAGGTGGCCCTGACGGACCGCACGCGCCCGACGACCAACGCCCTGCCCGCCCCGCTGGCGCCCATGCCCGACTGGCTGCTCGCACGCCTCGAGGACGTGGGGCTCGAGACGTGTTCGGACCTGGCCCTGCTGTCGGTCGAGGACCTGCTTCCGCCCGCGCCCGAGCCGGACGTCGCGCGCATCATCGAGCGCAACTACCCGAAAGAGCTGAACGTCAGCGGCACCCGCTATCGCATCGCATATCAGTTGCCTGAAAGAACTGCCGTGTTCCATCAAATCGCAGGCAGCACCAGCACGCCGCCGTCGGCGACCCACCTGCCCGCCCTCCCCGGCCTGCGCCTCTACTGGGAGCACAAGAACCGCGTCCAGCCCATCCCTGGCCGCGCCTGACGCGAGACCGGCCCGCGGGATGCTGCGCAACTCCCCCTGCTTGACCGCACCTTCCATCATCCGGCACACTGGCGCGGCTCTAGTTCGCTGCATGTCCCGGACCGGGAGACCCCCACATGGCACAACCCTCCACAGCAACCGCCGGAGGCGGCACCACCAGCAGACGGGATGCAGCCAGCGCCGATACGACGTCTCAGGCGCCTGCGAGCCCAACGGAGGAGGCGGCCGCTGTCGGCAATGCAGGGACCGCGGCCCGCGCCGGGTCCGACCGACTGCCTGCAGCCCCAGACCCGGCGCTCGCGGCTCAGGCGACGACAACAGCGCCACCCGCACCGTCCTCGGGGGCGGCCGTCAACGCGGCCCTCTTCGCGACGCCGTTCGTGTCGGCCACGCTGCTCGCCGAGGTCGCGGGGTTCATCCGCAACGAGCCTAGCGCGGCGGTCACCCTCACGTCGCCCGCGTGGATGGCGGCGTTCCTGCCGAGGCTGACGGGCGACGAGCTCCTGCAGCTCCTGCAGACCACGCGACACCCTGCGCCGGGCGCTCAGCGCGTCGCGACGTGGTCCTGGCACCTGGCGAGCGCGCACATGCAAGGTCGGGCGCCTACGGCAGCGGCGTTCTCGTCGGTTGTCACAGGCGCCAACCCTGCGGACCTGACCCAGCTGCTCGCGCCTGACGCGAGCTGGACCCAGGTGCTGCAGACGCTCCTGACGGTCTCCGGGCTCGACCCGCTCACCGCATTCCCTTGCTTTCAGGCCGGACTCTCGGCTGCATCCGCCGCGTCACCGGCCTTCGTGAGCCGGATGATCGAGCGGGCCTCGCCTGCCGCGGTCTGGCGCGCGGTCTCGGGGACCCCGGTGGCAGCGTTGCCGGCCCTCGCGCGGCAGTTGAACACGGCGACCAACGGCTGGGCGTGGGTCAACAGCATCAACGGGGCCAGCCTGACGCCCGCTGAGCGGGCTGTCCTGAACGGACTTCACCCCGCCGCCAACGCCGACGGTCAGGGCCGCATCACGGCGGTCAACGCCTGCGCGGGCTGTCCGACACCTGCTGTCTCCGTGACCGAGTCGGTCCGACGCGTGCAGACCTGGACACCGCCGCCCGCCCCGACCTACCTGCGCGACCTCATCCGCCAAGCGGCTGTCCCCGAGCGGGTCGCCATCCTGACGGACGCGACGCTCGGGGCGTGGGTGCTGGGTATCCTGACGGGTCACCCGTGGCTCGAGCTCTCGGTGGAGGACGCGAGCCGCGGAGACTTCCTCGCGGTCGCGGCCGTGTTCGACCGATTCTGGGCGACGCCGATGAACGAGCGCGAGCGGCTGGCGACGGTCGCCGACCGGCGCTGGGTGACGCGCCTCGGACCGACCCTCAACGCGAAGGGCGCGGCCGTGTCGACGTGGATCGCCGGCCTGCCGCCCAAGGCGCAATTGACCGTCAATGACGAGATGGACCTGCGGGCGATCGGCCTCGCGGCCGGTTCGGCGGCCATCAGCGGCGCCATCGTGGCGAAGTTCGGCGACACGCACTACGACGGCAGCGAGACCCAGACCGCCGCCGCCACACCCGCGGATGTCCACGCATCGCCACTTCAGCGCCTCGACGCGCTGCTCGCCCAGGCGACCCCGTCGCCATCCGAAGTCGCCAGCATGATCGGCGCGTTGAGCGCGAGCGGACCCGACCGGATGGCGGTCATCTCGGACGCGGCGCGCCTCGACCGCATCCGGAACGCGCTGGACCCGCAGCGGTTCTTTGACGCCATCACGAGCCTGCAGCTCGGGCTGGCCGTCGCACTGACGCAGCTGCGGCTGAAGGGCGGTGTCAGCGGCGCGTCCCTGCAGAGCCTCATCGGCCGCGCCCCACGGAACGAGCGCCTGTTCGCGCTGCGGGACGACCTGAACGTCGCGATGATTCGCGGCTTGTTGCCCGAAGTGCCGCTGCGCCTGATGAGCGACAACCTCTTCGACGCCACGACGCTGAGCCACGCAGCCTGGCGCGCGTGGCTCCTGTCGGCGATGGCGCCCTCCGATCTGCTCGCCGCCATCGCGATGACCGACGGGACCGCGAACCAGAGCGCGCAGGCCCTCGACGCCGCGAATGACTGGGGATTTCTGGTCCGCATCCCGCGCGGCCCGG
>SYAK01000099.1 GCA_005788935.1 Pseudomonadota bacterium | reverse complement strand
GCGGCCGCGGGCGAGCCCGTCGATTACCGTGGGTTCGGACCTGTCTTCCCGACACGCACGAAGATCGATCCGGATCCGGTTGTTGGCCTCGGGGGGCTAGCAGAGGCCGTTCGCGCGAGCGTGCGTCCCGTCGTCGCGATCGGGGGCATCGGCCTCTCGGCGCTGCCCGAGCTCCGTCGGGCTGGGGCCGCAGCCGCGGCGGTCGTCTCGCTCCTGTGGCCCGATGGCATGGTCGGGTCCGAGGGTCTTGCGAAGCGGGTTGGGGACGCGATGGAGGCCTTCCGATGATGAACCCACCGAACCTCCGCAGCGTGCTCGATTACCTGCAGTTCGCACGCGATCTCTTCAGGAAGAAGGAAATCCCGGAGGCGCGCCTCGAAGCCGAGCTGCTGCTGTCGCACGCGCTCGGGTGCGACCGTGTGGCGCTCTACGTTCGCTACGATCAGCCGCTGACGCCCGACGAGACGCGCCGCTTCGGAGACCTGCTGCGCCAGCGTGGGCGCCGCGTCCCGGTCCAGTACATCATGGGTTACAGGGACTTCTGGAAAGGGCGCCTCGCGGTCGAGCCAGGCGTGCTCATCCCGCGCCCCGAGACCGAGTGCCTCATCGAGGAGGTCCTGGCGTTGCATCGTGGCCGCGAGGCCCCACGACGGATCGCGGACGTCGGAACTGGCAGCGGGGCCATCGCGATCGCGCTCGCAGGCGAGTTTCCCGAGGTCGAGGTGTGGGCGGGCGACATCGCCGAGGCCCCCATCCGCGTCGCGACCGCCAATGCGGCCTCGGCCGGAGTGGCGGATCGTGTGCACGTCCTGCGCGCGCGGGGGCTGGCCCCGCTCTTCGCTGCGGCTGGCGCCCCCTTCGATCTCGTCGTGTCGAACCCGCCCTACATCACGGCGGCGGCCTTCGCGACCCTGCAGCCAGAGGTCCGCGAGCACGAGCCGGTCGAGGCGCTCGTCGCGGGGGCGGACGGCCTCGACGTGCTGCGCGCCATCATCGACGAGCTGGCGGCGGGGGATCTGCTGGCCCCGGGCGGAATGGCGCTGCTCGAGATCGGCGAGGCGCATCAGGTCGAGCCCGTTCGCGCGATGTTGAAGGACGCCGGCTGTGGGGCGACCCATGTCCGGAAGGATTATGCTGACCTGCCCAGAATCATCGTCGGGACGGACTTTCGGCTCGGCTGAATCGGCCTGTCCATCCACTTGACGGCGTCCCGCCGCGCTCTAGGATAGGCGGGCGCACCCGAGCTGTCCGTAGCCCTCATCCAGTGGAGCCGTCATGAATATCGCCAGTCTTCGCAAGGCCCTCGCCGTCACCGCCCTCGCCGCTGGGGGGTCACTTCTCGGCGCTTCTTCGAGGGCCGATGTGCCACCGCCCGAAGACTATGTTGAGGCCTGCACGTTGGAAAATCACGTCGATGACGGCACGGAGTGCGTGCTGTGCCCGAGCGGACGTGAGAACGGTACGGCCTGCAGCGACCAGTACACACCCGAAGGCTACAAGAAAGTGTGTCAGACGTACGGCGCGAGCGCGTTCTCGGAGCTGTGGTGCCGGCCGAAGATGGCCGTCGAGCCCGCGGACACCGCGGGTGCGGACGCCGCGGGTGAGGACGCAGGCGGTGGACCAGTCGCGCTGCCGACCCCGCCGCGCGAAACCGAGACCGAGGCTGGTGGCGGTGGCTGCGCTGGCGGCGGGGCTTCCGGCCTCGGGCTCGTCGGGGCCCTCGCGATGCTCCTCCGGCGTCGCGGCTGAGTCAGGCCGCGCTGGCCGTGCGCCACAGCGGCCATTTCCGGCGCCGCCTGGATGGGGCGGTGGTCAGGGCGTGCGACTTCTGCGATGCTGATTCGGCGGGAGGCGACCATCGCGCGGCCTTCCGGGCGCTCCCGCAGGACCTGCACCGATGACCGATGTCGCCGCCCTCCTTCCAGAACACCTACGCGGCCGCGCCAGCGTCGAAGTGCCCGCGCCGCCGCGTCGCGGGCGCGTGCTCTACTGGATGCGGATCGCCGCGCGCGGCCACGAAAACCCGGCGCTTGACGCGGCTATCGCCGCGGCCGATGCGCTTGGCACCTCGGTCCTGGTGTATCACGCCGTCTCCGAGCGTTACCCCTACGCGTCGGACCGCCTTCACACGTTCATCCTCGAGGGGGCCCGCGATGTGGCGCGCGAGCTTCGTGAGCGTGGGGTGGCGTACGCGCTGCATGTCGAGCGGCCAGGGAGCCGCGGACCGTACCTTCGGCAGCTGGCCGAGGAGGCGGCTCTGGTGGTCACGGAAGCCGCTCCGTTCCCGCCCCTGGCGGCGTGGACGGCGGCGCTCGCCCGGCACCTCGCGGCGGTGAAGGTGCCGATGCTGTGCGTCGATGCGTCCTGTATCGTCCCGATGGGCAGCGTCCCGGGACGCCATGAGCGCGCCTTCACCTTCCGGGCCGCGTCCGCTTCGCTCGCGGAGGTATCGCTCGCGGCTCCGTGGTTCGATCTCGCTCCGACGAGCCCTCCCGACGACGCCCGACTGCCGTTCTCCCCCGTGGCGGCCGAGCAACTGGATGACCGCACCATCGCCGACCTCATCGCGCGATGTGCCATCGATCACGCGGTGGGCCCGGTACGGGGGACCTGCGGCGGGGCACAGGCAGGATATGCCAGATGGCGGGCATTTGCCAATTCGGCCCTGGCGGAGTATCACACCCGCAGAGATGACGCGGCCCGTGACGGAACGAGCAGGCTCTCTCCGTGGCTGCATTTTGGCCACGTGTCACCGCACCGGATCGCGCGCGAGGTCGCGGCGCGTCGCCCAGAGCCGGGACCACTCAAATTTCTTGATGAAATACTGATATGGCGAGAGCTGGCCTGGCACTTTGCATCCCATGTGCCGAATCTCGAGACCGTCGAGGCGCTGCCGGCCTGGGCGCGCGCGACGTTGGCGGTCCACGCAGGAGATCCCCGCGAGCCGATGTCCCTCGAGCGGCTCGAGCGGGGGCAGACGGGCGACCGCCTGTGGGACCTCGCGCAGCGGTCCTTGATGCGGCGGGGCGAGCTGCACAACAGCGTTCGAATGACCTGGGGCAAAGCCATTCCCGGCTGGACGCGCGACCTTGAGGCTGCGCGGGCAGCACTCGTGACGCTCAACAACCGGTACGCGCTCGACGGTCGCGATCCCGCCTCCTACGGCGGTCTCTACTGGTGCCTCGGCCTCTTCGACCGGGCCTTCACGCCTGAAGTGGAGGTCCTCGGCGCCGTCCGCTCGCGCCCGACCGCGAAGCACGCCGAGCGCCTCGACTTGGCGGCCTTCGAGGCGCGTGCCTGCCAGCCCTCGGTCGCGCTTGGCCGTGTCGCGGTGATCGGCGCAGGCGTGGCGGGCCTCGCCTGCGCGCGGACCCTGCGTGACCATTGCCTCGACGTGACCGTCTTCGACAAGGGCCGCGCCCCGGGAGGGCGGCTCTCTGGCACCCGTGGCGAGGCGCTTGAGGCGGATCTCGGGGCCCCCTATTTCACGGTGCGCGACCAACGCTTCGAGCGCTTCGTCGCGTCATGGCGCGAGGAAGGCGTCGTCGCACGCTGGGACGGGCGCATCCGGGTCCTTGACGAGGCGGGGGCAGGGTTCGACCGCATGGCCCCAGTGCCGCCCGTCGAGCGCTTCGTCGGTGTCCCCGGCATGAACGCGATCGCGCGACATCTGGCCAAGGATGGGCCCGTCCGCCTCGGGCATCGTGTCGACGTCATCGCACGCGACGCAGGCCGGTATCGCCTCGAGGGGGTCGTGGCGCCGCCAGGCGTGACCCTGCAACCCGGTCAAGCCGAGTGCCGCGAAGCCTTCGGCGACTTTGACGTGGTGCTCGTCTGCCTTCCGTCCGAGCAGGCCAACGCACTGCTCGCACCCGTCCATGAAGCGCTCTCGCAGGTCGCGACCTCGCGTCCGTGCGCCCCGTGCCTCGCGCTCGCCTTCACGCCGGCCGACGGTGCGCTGCGGGATGTGCCGCTCGATGGCCTGTTCATCGGGCGCGACGGCGATCCGGGGCGTGTCCTCTCATGGCTCGCCCGCGACGCGAGCAAGCCCGGACGCCGCAGTGACCTCGACTGCTGGGTCGCGCACGCCGACCCGGTCTGGTCCCAGACGCACCTGCGCGACTCCGAAGGAGACCTCCAGGTCGCCTTGCTGGCCGAAGTCGCACGGATCCTTCAGGTGCCCGCGTTCGCCGCGGCGGCCTGCCATCTGAGACGGTGGGCCTACGCCCGAGCACCCGCAGACGCGCTCGACGAGGCCCCCTTCGATGACGCCGCCGGGCTTGGTGTCACGGGCGACTGGGCTGCCGGTGGTCGAGTCGAGGGCGCCTTCCTCGCCGGCGTCGCCCTCGCAGGCCGAGTCCTCGGAAGTCTGGGAGGTCGGCGGTCGGGTCCGAAAACATGAACTTGTCGCGGACGAAACCCACCGATGCCCCAGGTCGAAAGGGGGCACACCGCGCGACCCCGCGTGGCGCCCCCCTCCGACAGAGGTCTCAGCCCCAGAGCTCGGCGGTGAGCAGGTAGCGCTCCACGGCCTCCTCAAGCGAGGTCGAGTCCTCCTCGTAACCTTCCTCGCGCAGGGCGGCGTGCACCGAGGCGCACGCCTGCTCCATCTTCTCGCGCAGCGACAGCTCGGGGTCGAGGCCGGTGTCGAGATCGAGGATCCGCCTGAGCCAGGTCACAGCCCGATCGAAGTCGCCGAAGTGGCACATCAGGTAGGCGACCGTGAGCCACTCCGGGAGGTCGCTCGGGTCGTGCTCGCAGAGGTCGATGTGGGCGTCGAGTGCCTCGGGGTAGCGGTCCTTCGCCTCGAGCGCGTGCGCCCGCTGTGCCAGCAGATGCTTCCGCTCGCGCCAGTCGAGTCCCGTCAGGAGCAGGCCGTCCTCCGCGGCCGCCACCCACGCGTCGAGGTCACCGCGCGCCTCCGCAATCGCACAGCGACCCAGGACGACGAGGGCCGAGTTGGCTGGCGCCACGAGGCCGGCGTCGGCGAACGCCAGCTCGGCCGCCACGAGGTCCCCGTCGCCGAGCACGAAGCGGGCATGAAGGTGTTTGACCTGGGCCAGCGTCGGGCCGTGGCGGCGCGCGAGCTCGGTCAGGGGTCCGGAGGCTTCGTCGGCGAGCGCGGACAGCACGGCGCCGGTCGAGGCCCGGACGCGCTGCCCGAACAACTCGGTCGCCTCCTCGGGCACGTCCCCGGCCCCGTACGCGACACCCCACTCGACCTCGGCCAGCGTGAGCCACGCATCCACGAACGTTTCGAAGCTCGGCGCCAGCGCGACCAGACCGCCCCCAGCCCCGCGGTAATCGCCCCACACCGACCCTCCGTGCGGCCCGGAGACCACAAGCACTGCCTCGGCGTCGCCGGGCAGTCGCGTCACGGGCATGGCCCCAGCGATCCGGCCGGGCGCATGGGCCGCCTCAGGAGCGAACGGCCGCGCGATGTCACCGGCGTCGTGGAGCGCTGGGGGACGGAGTGTCCCGAGGAAAGGGCCGGCACCGAGTCCGACCAG
>SYAK01000009.1 GCA_005788935.1 Pseudomonadota bacterium | reverse complement strand
CGGCCATCCTGCTCTACGACATCGTCGAGCGCCCCGATTTCAAGGACGCCCTCGACTACGAGAGCACGCTGATGCTGCTCGGTGACAGCCTCGTAAAGCTCGGAAACCTCAACGCGGCCCGCGAGACCTACCGCAAGCTCGTCGGCGGTCGCGACCCCGAGCTCGTCGACGAGGCCCGCCTGCGCCTCCTCGAGGTGGCCCTCCAGCGCGGGCGCCGGTCCGAGATCGAGCGCGCCATCCGCGAGACACCCCAGACAGGTCGGACCGACCGGATGC
This sequence comes from Pseudomonadota bacterium, assembly GCA_005788935.1. The sequence continues at coordinate 15,556 of SYAK01000009.1, read as the reverse complement.
GCTACGGCCTCGGCAAGGCCTGGCTCCAGCTCGCCAACTGGTCGGAGGCCGCGCGCCTCCTCGCGGAGATCGCGCCATCGAGCGAGTTCGCCATCCGCGCCACGTACTTCCGCGCCGCAGCCCTCGTCGCGATGGGCGACAAGACGACCGCACTCGGCCTCTACCGCACCCTCACGGAGATCCCGGTCGCCGACAACCCGACGAACGCCCGCATCCGCGACGAGGCCTGGCTCGCCATCGCGCGTCTGCTCGTCGAGCAGCAGGACTATCCGCTCGCCCTCACGAGCTATCAGAACATCGGTCGCGACAGCGTCCACTACGAGAAGGCCCTCTACGAAATGGCGTGGGCCTACGTGAACCAGGGTCAGTTCGACAAGGCCATCCAGACCGTCGACGTGCTGCTGCTGAACGCGGTCGATCCCGACGTCGAGGTCGAGGCCAATGTCCTGCGGGGTCAGCTGCATCTGATGCGCAAGGAATACGACGAGGCGCTCGGCAGCTACCAGTCGATCATCGACCGCTTCGCACCCATCCGCAATGAACTTCAGCGCTTCGCCAAGAGTCCCGAGGATGTCCGCGTCTACTTCGACTGGTTGACACGCCGCCGCGAGGCCATGGCGGACCTGAAGAGCCCGCTGACCCTCAAGACGCTGCTCTGGCTCGAGCGCGCCAATGATCTCGGGCGTGTCGCCGAGGTCTTCAACGGGCTCGCTGTCGAGCGGCAGGAGATCACGGAGGCGGACCAGATCGCGGGCGAGCTCGAGAAGCTGCTCAGCGACCAGGGACGCGTCGAGGTCTTCCCCGACCTGAAGGAGGGTTGGGCGCGGCTCCAGGTGACGGAGAATCAGCTCATCCTGATGCTCATCGAGATGCTCGATCTTCAAAAGGCCGAGGTCCTCGCGAGCCTCCCGCCAGGCGAGCGCGCGGAATTCGACGAGATCCACGGGACCCGCGTCCGTCTCAGCGCGTCGGGCCTGCAGCTGCCCTCCTCCTTCGAGGCCTTCAGCCGCCGTCAGGAGAAGGCGCTGCAGCGTTTCCGCGAGCTCGCGCAGCGCCACTTCCTCGTCGAGAAGGGGATGTCCGAGCTGCAGCGACAGCTGCTCGCCATCGAAAAGGCCCTCAACGACCGGCAGTTCGCGGACACTGGCGAACGCTTCACCCTCGCGCAGGAGCAGGCGCTGCGGGATGAGATCGGGCGCGAGAAGCAGACCCTTCAGGGGCTCCATGATGAGCTGACCGCGATGGCGCGCGAGATCGAGCTCGAGACGCGCCGCCTCGGTGCGGGCGACGAGGCCTCCAACGTCGAGCAGAACCTCAAGACCGAGCTCATCTTCGCGATCGAGCGCGAGGCCGATTTCTATGATCGCGTCTCCGAGCGCCTGAACCCCGAGCTCCGGAACCGCTATCAGGGGCTCGCGGCGGTGCGTCTCCGCGCCGAGGGTCTCTTCAAGCGCATCGGCGGCCTGCTCGGCCTGATGGAGCGCGAGGTGGCCCGCAAGACCGCCGAGCTGCTGAAGATCGTCAAACAGGAGCAGGGCCTCCTCGCGGGCTATGGCGGCGAGGTCGAGACGCTGACCGCCGACGGTGACACGATCGCGTCGCGTCACGGCGTCGCCTTCTTCGAAGCTGCTCTCAGGCGCCTCGCGGAGGTCGTCCTCGACGCCGACGTCGGTCTGCTCGACGTCGTCTGGGCTCGCAAGACCGACCAGTCCGCGCTGCTCCAGAGCCTCAACGAGGACCGCGGGCGCCGTCTGAAGCAGCTGCAGGAGGCCCTCGACTCGATCAAGCTCGGCGCGGGCGATGAACCGGGCGGGCCGACGACCCCTGTCAGCCCGGACGCCGGAGACAAACCATGAGCGTCCGTGTCGCCATGCGTCAGGGCCTCGCCGCAGGCCTCGCCGCGCTCATCGCCACCGCCCCGCTCGCGCCGCTGCGGGCTGCGGACCCCGGTCCCGCTACCGCGCCCGTTGCACCCCCAGCGCCCGCGGGCCCTGTCGTGCCGACCCCTCCGGCGTCGTCGCCCTCGCCAGCCAATTCGGCAGCCCGCGCCCGTGTGGCGGCGGTCCCCGAGATCGGGAAGTGCGTCCGCGAGCCCATCGGGGCGCCAGTCGCGGAGCGCCGCAGCCCGGACGACGACCCGCTCGCCGACCATCGACGCGAGTACATGCGGGCGCTCGACCGATTCCTCGCGGCTGGAGACGACTATCGCGGCGAGGTCGATCGCTTCCTCGACGCGAAGTTCGCCGACCGCGTGGCGAGCGTCAACCGCCGCTACGATCGCGAGATCGCCGCCCTCGAGGGGACCGAGAAGCAGCGCCGTGAGGAGGCCATCGCGCAGTTCGAGCGCTTCATCGAGAAGTACCCCGATGACATGCGCTACACGCCCGACGCGATGTTCCGCCTCGCCGAACTCTACTACGAGCGGAGCGCGGTCGACTACGAGGAGGCCAACAAGCGCTACCTCGCCGCGCGGCTCGCCTTCGATCGCGGCGAGCTGAAGACGCGCCCCGAGTCGCCCGAGCGTGGCTACGCGGACTGTGTGCGCATCTACGGGCTCCTCATCAGTCGCTTCGGCGATCGTTACCGGTACGCTGACGCGGTCTACTACCTGATGGGCTACGTCCTTCAGGAGTCCTTGCAGGACACGGAGGCCGTTACCGCGTGGCGCAAGCTCGTCACCGAGTTCCCGAAGAGCGCCTACGCCGCCGAGGTCTGGCTGCGCATCGGCGAGCTCGAGTTCGACCTCGGTCGCTTCAACGAGGCCGCCGAGGCCTACGCCTCGGCCTTGCGCTACAAGGAGAGCCGCTTTTACGACAAGGCGCTCTACAAGCTCGGCTGGACCTACTTCCAGCTCTACGACTACGACCGCGCCATCCGGACCTTCAAGGACCTCATCGGCTGGTACGACACGAACGCCGCGGGCGGTGAGACAACCGCGAGCGCACTGCGCGAGGAGGCTGTCGAGTACCTCGCGAAGAGCCTCGCCGAGGACGACTGGGACAACGACGGACTCGAAGATGACAATCGCGGCATCGAGCGCGCCCTCAGCTATCTCTCCGGAGGGAGCGGGTACGAGCGTGACATCATGGTCCGATACGCCGAGGCCCTCTACGAGCTGCACGACCAGAAGAAGTACCTCGAGGCGATCGCGGTCTTCCGGCGCATCATCGACGCCCGCCCGATCGCGATCGACGCGGTCGACCTTCAGCAGCGGATCATCCAGATCCACGACATCCTCCGCGACGTCGAGGGAGCCACCCGCGAGCGCGAGCGCCTCGCCGAGATGTTCGCCCCGAAGAGCCCGTGGGCCGTCGCCAACGCCGCAGACGGCAAGCGCCTCGCCGACACGCGCACCGCGATCGAGCTCGAGATGCGTCGCCGTGCCCTCATGCTCCACCAGCGCGCCCAGGAGCTGAAGGCCGAATCCCGCGACGCCGAGGACCCGAACGCGCTGCTCGTCCAGAGCTTCGAGTCCTACAAGCAGGCGGCGCGCGCCTACCGCGAGTACCTCGCCCGTTACCCGACCGAGCCTGCGAGCTATGAAATGCGCTTCTACCTCGCCGAGACGCTCTACTACAGCGATCAGGTGGACGAGGCGGCGGCCATATACCTCGAGGTGGCGAGTGACCCCTACCAGTACCGGTTCCGCGAGCCCGCGGCCTGGTCGGCCGTCAAGTCGAACGAGCGGCTCATCGCCGAAGCGGTGAAGTCGGGGCGCATCCAGGCGAAGTCGAACCCGAACGCGCCCTGGGACCCCCCACCGCTGCCCGAGGGCGAGACCGCCACGAGCGAGAAGCGGCTCATCTCGGCCGAGCCAGTCCCCCCCGAGGTCGAGCGCTGGCTCGCCGCGGTCGAGTTCTTCACGCTGCGCGACATCCTGTACAAGGGCGGGCGGGAGCCGCAGGTCGCGCTGACCTACCAGTCGGCCGTCATCGCGCTCCGCTTCCGCGACTTCGAGACCGCCCGCAAGCGCTTCCGTCAGGTCATCGCCTGCTTCCCCGAGGACCCCATCGCCGCCGACGCGATGGCGAACATCCTCAACACGTTCCGAGAAGAGAACGACATCGCGGCGCTTGAGCAGTGGGCGACCATCGCCGAGCGGCTCGAGCTGGGCGACCCCAAGACCACCGCCGAGATTCGAAGCAAGATCAAACTCTTCAAGCTCGGTGCCCAGTTCCAGCGCGCCGAGGCCCTGCTCGCCGAAGGCAAGAAGCTCGAGGCCGCACAAGAGTTCGAGCGCCTCGCCGACCAGAATCAGGACGCCGCCTTCCTCGACAAGGCGTATTACAACGCGGCCATGGCCTACAAGGACGTGAAGTACTACGACTCGGCCGCCCGCATCTTCGAGAAGCTCGTCAACGAGCCCCGCTTCGCGAAGAGCGAGTTCAAGACCGAGTCCGTCTTTGAACTCGCCGAGAACTACAAGCTCTTCTTCGCCTTCGAGAGCGCTGTCACGACCTACTTTCTGTTCCTCGATCGCACCGAGGGCACCCCGAATCCGAACCGCCCCTACGCCCTCTTCACAGCGGCCCGCCTGCAGGAATACGCCGGTCGCCTCGAGGACGCCGCGAAGACCTACGAGAAGTACTCGCAGATCTTCAAGGATCGCGATGACAGCGCGAACGCCATCTACCGCGCCGCCGAGCTCCACGGGCGTCTGAAGAAGACCGACCTCCAGCGCAAGATGCTGCTTACCTTCATCGAGCGCTTCAAGGCGAAGCCGGCGATGGGGACCCAGGTCCTTGGGGCGATGGGCGATCTCGCCGACCTCGCCTACGCCCAGAACAAGACCAAGGACGCCCTCAAGCTCTACGCCGACATCCTCAAGGAGTACAAGGCGCGCGGCTTCCAACCCGGAACGCTCGCAGCGATTCTCGCGGCCAAGGCGACCTTCATCGAGATCGAGCAGCGCTTCTTCGCCTACGAGAAGTTGCGGCTGAAGGGGGCTTCGCAGCGCCAGATGGCGGCGGACCTCGCGAAGAAGCAGAAGCTGCTCGACGAGCTCGAGGCGGCCTACGCCGGCGTCTTCGCCTTCAAGGCCCTCGACTGGACGATCGCGGCCTTCTACCGCATCGGCGACATCTACCGCGAGTTCGCGAAGACCCTCTACGCCGCCCCCGAGCCCACGGGCCTCTCCGAGGAAGAGCTCGACGAGTACATCACGATCATCGAGGACGAGGGGCTCCGCTACGAGAACATCGCGGTCGAGCGCTTCGAGAAGACCGTCCAGGAGTCGCGCCGTCTGAAGGTCACGACCGAGTGGGCCCAAAAGGCGCTCGTCGCTGCCAACGCCTACAAGCCGCAGGAATACCCGCTCTTCAAGGACCCGCGTCGCGTCCCGACCTTCACGCCGCGGTTCCGGGCCGACGCGCGCACCCGCAACGCGTCGCGTCCTGCGGCGGCCCCGGCTCCACCCGCCCCGGGCGCCCCACAAGCGGGCGATGGCACCACGGTGCCGGGCACCGATGCCGCGCCTGACCCCGAGCGTGGCGAGCCCGAAGGAGGTGCGGAGTGACCCGCCCCATCGCCACACGCGCCGCCTCGCGCAACGCCCTCGCGTCCCTCGCCGTCCTTGCGTCCCTCGCGTCCCGCGCCCTCGCCGCCGAGCCGTCGGGTGCGGACGAAGTGCCGCATCCAGCCGACCTCGCCATCGACCGCGGCGCCCTTCCAGAGGCCGAGTCCCTCATCGCGCGGCACCCGAAGAGCCCCGAGGCCCGCGCCGCTGCCGCGCGTCTCTCGCTGATGCGCGACGATCTGCCCGCCGCGCGCGCCCACCTCGACGCCGTTCTCGCGGACGCGCCGCTCCATCCCCAGGCGCTCATCCTCTCGGTTCGCGTCGCCGCGCGCGCGAAGGACACGGCGGCCATCGTGACGCGCACCGCCAACCTCGCGAACGCGCACCGGGACTCGGTGGCCGCCCAGCTCGCCTACGCCGAGGCCCTGCTCGCAGCTGGCAGCCACGAGCCCGCCCTCGCGGCCGCGACCCGGACACTGAAGCTCCGCGAGACCTCGGTGCCCGCGACGAAGCTCCTCGCCCGCGTCTACCTCGCACTGGGCCGCCCGCTGACCGCCGAGCCGATCCTCGCCCGCGCCCTCGAGCTCGAGCGGGACGCCGAGGCGCTCACGCTGCTCGCGGGCATCCGACACGCCGAAGGCAAGCTCGTCGAGGCTCGCGACCTGCTCGAGGAGGCCGTCACCGTCCTGCCTGGCTACGTCGAGGGCCTCAACAGCCTCGGCGCCATCTACGTCGAGGTCCGCAACTGGGAGGCGGCGACAGCCATCCTGACGCGCGCCACCAGCCTCACCCCACGCCTCGTGCCCGCCTGGATCAACCTCGGCTGCGCCCAGCGCGGCGCCGGCCTCTTCACGGAGGCCGAATCCTCCTGGAAACAGGGCCTCGCCATCGAGCCGACCTCGCCCGAGGCCTGGTTCAACCTCGCGGTCCTCTACCTCGAGAACCCGCTGCCCGGTCGCGACCGTCTCGCCCAGCTGAACGAGGCCGTCGGCGCCTTCAATGCGAGCCGCCGCAACGGGCTCGTCGACGATCGCCTCGATCGCTACCTCGAGGAGGCGGCCCTCTTCATCAAGCAGGAGACCGAGCGGCGCGAGAACGAGAAGAAGCAGCCGCCCGCCGAGGGCGGCGCACCCGCCGCGCCCCCCGCCGACGGTGACGCACCCGCCGAAGAACCCCAGCCCGAGTGATCTCTGGAGGACTCGCCATGAAGCGGTCGTCAGCCACCCTCCTCGTCGCCCTCACCGTCCTCCTCACGTGCGTCGCGCCCGCCTCTGGTTGGGCGCAGGACGCGGGCCGGCGGGCCCCGCCGCGGGTCATCGAGCTCGAGGCCCTGACCATCGAGGGCAAGGTCGCCAAGCCGCAGGTCTTCTACGTGCTGCGCCGCAGCCGCGTCAGTTACGAGAACCTGAAACTGCAACGCGTCTTCGTGGACCGCATCATCGACTCGGCCCTCCGGAACTCGTTCTGAGGTCTGCGCGCGTGCGCGGGGGCTCGTCCCGGCGCCCGTCCTGCAACCTCATGCAAACACACGCTTTCCTTGCTTCGCGGGGGCATCCCGTCCCCGTCCCGCGCGACCTCGTCGCGTCGACCTGCGAGGCAGGTCTTGACCCAGCCCGAAAGCAGGGGTAATCCATACCGGCTCAGGGAGGGCGCCCGTTCCGCGACAGCAGTTCACGGTCAAGCGCCCGATCGACACGGTGGATGGATGATCCGCCACCGAGAATTGGCACCATCAGCGGCAGCAAGACTGGTTGATACGACGGAGGAGCGGTCCATGGAGGGCTTCGCGAAATTCATGAGCGACGGTGGTTTCTGGATGTACCCGATTCTGGGTGTGTCCATCATCGCGCTGGGCATCACGGTTGAACGGTTCATCTTCCTGTTCTTCCGTTACAACATCAACGCGGGCGCCTTCATGGCGCAGGTCCAGAAGCTTGTCGTCTCGCAGAGCTACGACAAGGCCATCAAGCTGTGCAACGCGGCGCCGTCGGCGGCCCTCGCGCACGTCCTGAAGGCCGGTCTGCTGCGCGCCAACAAGGGCCCGGAGCAGATCAGCGAGGCGATCGAGGAGGCCACCCTCGAGGTCCTGCCGAACATCCAGAAGCGCACCCAGTCGCTTCAGGCGATGGCGAACATCTCGACGCTGATCGGGCTGCTCGGGACCATCGACGGCATGATCGACGCCTTCGCGGCCATCTCGTCGGACGCCATCCCGGCGGCCGAGCGCCAGAACGCGCTCGGTGACGCGATCGCGAAGGCCATGTTGACGACCGCCTTCGGTCTGATCGTCGCCATCCCGCTTCTCGCGTTCCACCTGTACCTCTCGGGCGTGACGAAGAAGATCATCGACGAGATCGACCTCTACTCGACGAAGCTCCAGAACCTGCTCTCCGCGGGGCCTGGCAGCGCTTCCTGACCCTCTCCGAGCCCCTGACGGGCCCGGACGCGCAACGTGCGGGTCCGTCAGCTTGGCGCTGGTGTGAGATTTTCAGCGGCGCATGCTACGCGCGCCAGCACGCTCCGACGACGGAGCTACGACAAGCGTGGCGACATTCCGAGCCTCGCAGCCGACAAGCGCCCTCTGGCGCGGCGGCTCCGGGCCAAACCCGCGGGACGGGTTCGAGACGACGGTGACCGAGACGAGTGGAGGCAGCCGTGAGCAGCAAGGGTGATCGCTTCAAGGTCAAGCTCGAGGAACTCAACCTGACCCCGATCATGGGGCTCATGGTGCTGCTGATCCCGATGCTCCTGTTCCTCTTCAACTTCTTCGAGGTGAAGGTCCAGGCCGTAGCCGCGCCACGTCTCGGATCAGGCGCCGCCAAGCCGCAAGACGGCGAGGAGGAGAAGAAGCCTCTGAACCTGACGGTCCACATCGGCAAGAACGGCTTCGGCATCAAGGTGCAGGACGAGCTCTCGGCCAACGAGAACGTCACGCCGATCCCGAAGCGCGTCTACGATGGGTTCGAGGGTGAGGACTTCGACTACCCGGCCCTCTACGCCCGCCTCCGGGGCTTCAAGGACAAGTACAAGGACGAGGCGACGATCAACATCTCGGCGGACATGGACGTGCCCTGGCAGACCGTGGCCCGCACGATCGACGCTGCCCGTCTGCAGCTTGAGGAGCCCGCGTACGACGACATGACCAAGTTCATGACCGCCAAGCCCCTCGAACTCGACGTGCCCGACAAGACCGGTGACGGCAAGCCTGAGAAGGAGCCCGCCGAGATGTTCTCACGCGTCGTCTTCGTCGTGGCCGAGACCGTGAACTGAGACCGACGTTTTTCGGCGGTCCGCGGGAACTCTTCCGCGGGCCGCGTTGTCCGTCCTGCGTGGACGCCGATGAGGAGCCTGACGATGGCTGTTGACTTGAACAAGGACCAGGGCGGTGGCGTTCCCCCCGAGGCCGTGGCGGGCTGGACGCGCACGAAGAAGAAGAAGCCGGAGATGCCCGAGCCCGGCTCGGTCAACATCACGTCCCTGATGGACGCGGTCACGATCATCCTGACCTTCCTGCTCGTGTCCATCAACATGGACCCGTTCAGCATCAAGCAGAACCAGTACCTTCAGCTCGCCCGCTCGACCGTTGAAGGCGAGCCGAAGGACTCGCTCGCGGTCTTCGTGAACCGCCACGAGATCACGGTCGACTCCAAGAAGACCGTCCCGGTGGAGTGCCTCACGGCGAGCAACACGCAGTGCCGCACCGACGACGACTACGACAGCTCAGACAACACCTACCTGATCGACAAGGTGTGGAAGGAGGACGCGTCCGACGCGAGCTTCCTGCTCGTGGCGCTGAAGAAGGCCCTCGAGGAGCAGATCGAGAGCGCAAAGGAGCTGCACGTGATGCAGGCCAAGCCAGGCGAGTACAAGCCGATGGTGACGATCATCTCGGACAAGTACATCCCCTACGCCATCATCGCGCAGGTCGTCCACTCGGTCGGCAGCGCGGGCGTCGAGCAGATGCGCTTCGCGGTCATCAAGGACTCGAAGCGCTGAGAGGCGAGCGGCGGACGACCCCGCGTGGTGTTCGGGAGACGCGCTCGACCTGAGACATACCACGCCGCGTGAGCGGGGCGTGCCTCACTTCGGGCCTCCGGGCCCTCGGGGGTTTTCATGGTCTACATCCCGAACAAACTCCTCCGCATCGGGGTCCTCAACGAGGGCGATCGCGAGCGGGTCGACGAGCGTCTCATCCACGTCCCGATGGACGTCACGATCGGGACGGCCGGGAGCAACACGTTCGTCGTCAAGGGACCGAAGGCGTCTCGCGCGCGGAAGGTCTTCGAGCTGAACGCGGACGGCAGCTACACGCTGCTGTTTGACCGCGACACGACGGGCAAGGTCGACCTCGGCGGCGACCCCCAGGACCTGCAGGCCCTCGCGACCGCGAGCCAGACCGAGCGGCGCGGGGGCAAGCTCGCCCTGCAGCTGCCAGTCGGTGTGCGCGGGCGCGTCGCAGTCGACGGCTTCGTCCTGCTGTTTCAGTTCGTCGACGCGCCGAAGCCGCTGCTCGGCGGGGTCGGTCCGATGCCAGGCCTGCGCGCGAGCATCTCGGCCCAGATCGACTGGCCCTTCGCGTACGTCATGGCGCTCGCCTTCCTGCTGCTCGGCGGCACGACCTCGGTCGTCGAATACTGGTGGAACGAGACCGGGCAGTACTACTTCCAGCCTCTTCAGGAGGGGAAGTCCAAGCTCTACGAGCTGATCCGGGCGGAGGTCGTGAAGGCCGAGGCGAAGAAGGAAGAGCCCGAGAAGCCGAAGGAAGACGAGGCCGAGAAGGAGGCCGAGAAGGAGGCCAAGGCTGACGCCGCCAAGGATCCCGCGCCAGCCCCCGAGAAGGCCAGGCCGAAGGCGGCCGCAGTGAAGCAGGCCGCGCAGGCGCGCGCGGTCAGCACCGCGGGTGACCGCGCGAAGGACCGCGCGAAGGTGGTCGCGGCGGTCAAGCAGAAGACCTTCCTCCACGTCCTCGGCACGCGCGGCGGTGGAATCGGGGGCGAGCGCGACACGCTTGGCGCTGGCATCAACCGCGCCGCGATCGACAACGCGTTCGACGCCGCGGGCGGGGTCACGACGGGCGAGCGCGGGACCGGGGCCCTCGCGGCCGCCGGGGGGCCGACGGCGGTGGCTGACGACGGGGGATCGGGCCGCTACAAGGGGCTCTCCGCGGACGAGACGGGTGGCACCCGGATCGGCACGAACACGAACGTGTCGACGGGGGACAAGGGGCCGGACGAGGCGAAGATCAACGCGCGCGTCGGCGGCGGCACGCTGAGCGGGCAGGGGGGCTCGGGCAAGATCGACGGCGCCGTCGTGACGAGCGTCTTCTCGCGCCGCAAGGGCGCCATCAAGAGCTGCTACGAGAGCGCGCTGAAGGTCAACGCCGCCCTGAAGGGCAAGGTGACGATCAAGTTCACGATCGGGCCCGCGGGGCGCATCACCGACATCTCCGTCACCGACAACTCGACGGGGGACGCAGGCATCGGCTCCTGCATCGTCGACAAGGTGCGCAGCTGGAAGTTCGATCCGCCCGAGGGTGGATCCGTGACCTTCTCGTACCCCTTCATCCTGTCGCAGTGACCCTCGCCCCGATTTTTTGGGGCTGATGAGGGCGCGCACCGCCCCCGAGGGGGAGGGTCCGCGGCCTCTGGTGTCTGCGGGCTTCGCGGTCTGGCCTCCGCACCCCGCCCTCGACGAACCTCGACGGACCGGCCGCCCTTGACCCGCCCGGCCGCGGCCAGCTAGACTACCGCCATGACCAATCGACCCCTCGTGATGAAGCGTGCGCGTCTCGCCGTGATCGTGGCCATGTTCGGGGCTGGCCTCTCCGGCCTCGCCGTGGCGCAGCCTGCGGAAGGCGGCCAGCCCGCCGCGCCGCCCGCCCAGATCTCCTTCCAGCCCTCGCCCGAGGAGGAGGACCTCTCGAAGTACTCCTGCAAGGAGCTCGTCGAGCGGGCGCAGAAGATGGTCAACGAGATGGACAAGCAGCTGACCGACAGCTTCTACATGCTCGAGTCCTCCGTCGCCGCAGGCGACATGGCGGCGGCGAACACGCGCAACGAAGCCATCACGATCATGAAGGGCCACGTGAAGCTCGCCGAGAACAACCTGCGCAACCTGAAGCAGCGCTGCGCCGAAAACGATCGCTCCCGCTCCGAGAACGAGTTCATCAAGGTCGCGATCGCCTCGGGCAAGGTCCGCGAGTATTACGCCCAGGTGCGCAGCTCGTCGTCGGTCGGCATGGAGGCCTTCGAGGTCGAGGGCGAGGCGGTCACACGCCAGCTGACCTTCTCGGGCACGCTGCCCGTGCTCCAGTCGCTGACCGAGGTCTTCGCCGCGGAGGCCTACACCCCGTTCCAGTCGAACCCTCAGCCGCCCGCCAACGCAAGCCCGTGGTTCTGAGTTCCTCGTCCCGTCCGATCAGAGGCTTTGCCGCCGCGACGCTTGCGGCCGCCCCTCAACCGTGACACAAACTCACGCCGTCCGCGGTCCTGATTGGGGACTGGCACGCGCAGCCGCTCGCCCGCCCCGACCGCTGTCTCCCGACCCTCGGAAACCTGGATGACCGTCACCAGCCCAGCCACCCCAGCGCCCACCGTCGTGGCGCAAGGGACCCAGCCCGCGGCGCGAGCAAGCTCGTCCATCGCGGCACGGCTGCGCGCGTGGCGCTCCACCGCGTGGACCCTGCTCGCGCTGACAGGGGCCATCGCCACCCCGAACGCGCGGGCGCAGGACTTCGCGCAGGGCCTCGAGGACCCTCGGATTCTGTCGCTGACCGGCCTCGGAGGCCGCTACTCGGGCCTCGTCGGCGCAGGCGTCGGCCTCAGCCCGCTGACGCCGAATTTCGGGGTTCGCCTCGGCGACTTCGTGCTCCAGCCGCGCTTCCTGCTCGAGAGCGACTACCGCACGAACTTCTTCCGCCAGGACTCGCGCAACGGAGCGGCCGTGGGCGCGCTCGCGCTGCATCTCCGGCCGGGCCTCGCGGTCTTCAACCCGCAGTACGACGCCGTGGCGCTGTCGTTCTCGTCGGATTTCGACGTCTTCATGCCGCTTGGCGAGGAGTCGGTCTCGTCCCGCTCGAACGTCGGCGCCCAGGCCCAGGTCGCCGCCGCCTTCCTGCCGAAGCGCCCGGTCTCCTTCACGCTCTACGACCGCTTCGAGCGGCAGATCTGGATGCGTCCGCTGCTCGACCGGAACGCGAACCGCAACCAGAACGTCGTGGGCGCCGACCTGTCGTTCCACCCAGGCGGCCGCGCGCTCGACTTCACGGTCGGCTACGCCTTCGACATGTTGCGTTATGACGAACTCGGGATCCTCGACACCGACACGCACCGCATGCGCTTCCTCGGCTCGTGGCGGTTCTTCCCGCAGACGTACGCCTTCGTCGAGGGGACCTATGACGCCGTGACCTACCGCAAGCCGCTCACCGCGAGCGAGCAGGGCAGCACGGGCAACTACGAGCCTGGGACACCGCTCAAGGTCTACGGCGGCCTCTCTGGGCACGTCACCGAGCGCCTCGCGGTCCTGTTGCGCGCGGGCTACGGCAACTCGATGCTCGACTCCGGGACCGATCAGTACGAGAGCGTGCTCACGCAGCTGCAGCTCTCGTGGCGCTTCAACGCCGAGTCGGTCCTCCACGTCGGCTATGCGCGTGACTTCCAGCTGTCGCCCTTCGGCGGCTACTTCGGCTTTGACCGCGGCTACGCCGAGTACAGCCATCGGCTGACGACCTGGCTGCAGCTCAACGCCGACTTCAGCGTCGACGCTCGCGCCTACGGCCTCTGGCAGCCTGCCGCCTTCGAGTCGAACGGGCAGGCCTACCAGCCGAGCACGCTCGATACGACCCGCGACGAGCTCGCCCTGCGCGGCGGCGTCAGCCTCGACATGAACTTCATGCGCCTCTTCGGGCTGACGCTTGGCTACCGCCTCGACGCCCTCGTGTCGGATTTCGTGATCGTCACGGATGCGAGCGTCAACTACGTCGGTTATGCAGACCATCGCATCTTCGCGAGCCTCAACCTGCGTTACTGACGCCCCGGGGTCTGATGCCGTCCGATCGAGTCCGGCTCTCACGCCACCTCCTGATGACGCTGTGGCTCGCGTTCCTCGGCATCGCGGGGGCGCGCTGCGCGTCGTGTGAGGCGGCCCCGGTCGAGGGCTACGACAGCACCATCGAGGAGGCGCTCGCGGAGCAGCTTGGCCGTGTGGGGCTTGGTCCTGGCGACGTCTTCGATGTCACGGTCTGGAACGAACCCACGATGACAGGCGCCTATCGGGTCGGACCCGACGGGACGATCCACTTTCCGCTCATCGGCGTCGTGTCGGTGGATGGGCTGACCCCGAACGAGTGCGCCGCGATGCTGCGGACGCGCCTGCAAGAGGGCTTCCTTCGCGAGCCGAACGTCTCGGTCTACGTGAAAGAGCTGAACTCCAAGAAGATTTTCGTCCTCGGCGAGGTCGCTCGGGCTGGCACCTTTCCGTTCGCCCCGAACATGACGGTCGTCGAGGCCATCTCGTCGGCTGGGGGTTTCACGGCCGCCGCGAACCGCAACAACGTGATCGTGACGCGGCGCGACGGCGGGCGGGACGTGCGCGTCCGGCTGCCCGTCGAGAAGATCACGCGCGGAGAGGCGCCGAACTACGGCCTCAGGCCAGGGGACATCGTGTTCGTCCCCGACCGGCTCCTGTGAGGCCTGCATGGCGGAGGTCCCCGTGCTCGTCGACTGGTACGCCGTGCTCGGGGTCCAACCCGATGCGGACGAGGCGGGGTTGCGGCTGGCGTGGCGTGGCGTGGCGCGCGCGCTGCATCCCGACACCGACCCCGGAGATGCGGCCGCCGACCGCTTCCAGCTCGCGCGCGAGGCCTGGGCGACCCTGTCCGACCCGGCGCGACGGGCGGCCCATGACGCGGCCCGCAGACGCTTCGCGGACGCGGTGGCGCCGCTGCCGTCGGGCTTCATCGAGCGGCTCGTCGGGGTGCGCAGTCCCGAGCCCGAACACGGCCGCGACCTGCGCTGCGAGCTGCGCCTGCCCGCCGAGGCCGCTGTCACGGGCGCTGTAAGGACCCTCGCCCTGCCCGGGCACCGCGATTGTGGCCTGTGCGGCGGGACCGGGCTCGCGCCGCGTGGGCGCCCGATCGTCTGTGGTCGCTGCGGCGGCCGTTGCTTCGAGGTCTCGCGCCCGGTCTTGCGGGCGACGAGCGCGCCGTGCGGGGCCTGTGACGCCGCGGGGTGGGTTCCCGAGCACGCGTGCGCTGGATGCGGCGGACGCGGTGCGGTCGCGGCCGAGCGGGCGATCGAGGTGGTGATCCCGGCTGGCCTGCGCGCTGGCGCGACCGTGACCGTGGCGGGCGCTGGGCTTCCAGCCCGTGGTCGCGGACAGGCCGGCGATCTTCGGGTCGTCCTCGACCTCGCCCCGGGGCGCTGGGAGGTCGCGGGCACCGATTGGACCGGGCCGGTCGAGGTCCCGTTCTGGCTCGCGCTGGCCGGTGGGACGTGGGAGGCTGACACGCCATGGGGACCGCGGGTCGTGGCGCTGCCGCCCGGGACCCGGGAGGGGGCGGTGCTGCGGCTTGGCGGTCTCGGCGTGGGCCGGCAGGGCGACGGCTTTCTCATCGTGCGCCTGCGCTGGCCCGAGCGCTTGACCCCGGACGAGCGATCGGCGCTTCGGCAATGGGGCGAAGGGGTCATCGCCCGGGAGGCCGCGGCGGGCGACTCGGCAAGCGTGGACACAGGAGGCGCGGGATGACGCGACGGACAAGGATGCGCTCACAGGCGCTGGTGGCGTTCGTCCTCGGCCTCATGTCGACGGCGTGCTGGCGGGTGGCGCTCGCGGAGCCGCCGGGCGGTCTTCCCCCCAAAGCTGACGAAACGTCGATTATGACGCCGCCGCCTCAGCCTGACGTCCTGTCAGTTTTGCCTGGCCAGCCTGCTGACGGATTTTCAGAAAACGCGGGTCCGGTCGCCTCCGAGGCGACGCCCGTGTTGAACGCCTTTTGGCGCGATGGGCCGGAGGCGGCCCTCGCGGCGCTGCGGGCTGGCCGCT
>SYAK01000098.1 GCA_005788935.1 Pseudomonadota bacterium | reverse complement strand
TGCGCGGTCGAGTCGAGGAACTCCGCCTCGAATCGGTGCGTGACCGCCGCTGTCAGCGGGGGCGTCGTGGCAGCCTCGGCGAGCGTCTCCGCGGCCCGCGTCAGCACCTCGAGGTGAAGCGGCGACAGCGTCAGCGTGCTCGCGGTCGTGTCGAAGCCGTAGCCCGTGTCGTCTGCGGGCAGGTCGGCCGCAAGCGTGTCTGCGAGGGCACCCACGGGCAGGAGATCGCGCCATGTGTTGGCGAGCTCGGTCCTGTTGAGCCGCCGCCAAACGACGCGCCCGGGGCCGCCTTCGTGCGGCTCGGAGGCGTCGATCGCGGGCTCGGCGTCGGGGGCCTCGGAATCGGGCGCCTCGGTGTCCGGGAGCTCGGAATCGGGCGCGGGCGGGGCGGCGTCCACGGCCGCGGTCTCTGGGCCGCTCGCCTCGGTGTCTGTCCCCGTCGCCTCGGTGTCGGCGTCTTCGGAGGCGTCTGGTGCCGCGTCCCTGGCGGTCTCGACCGTGTCTGCGAGCCGCTCCGGGTCCGAGGGCGTCCCGCCGCAGGCGGGCGCGAGCAGGGAGAGCGCGAGGGAGGAGGTCGTCAGCGAGCGTCGGCGGAGCGGCATGGAGCGCCTCTTGGTTCGGGCTCGGGGGGACGCAGTATGCCGCAGCGACCGCGTCGGGCACAAGCGCGCGGCGTCCTCGACGTGCACGGCCGTCAGCCTCGCGCAGGATGGTTGTAGAAGCATGAATTAAAATCATTTTCGCCAGGTGAAGGCCCGGCGCTTGACACGGGCGTGAATGCTGTTCACAATGTGAACGCCATGAACGCGGCACCGACATCCATCCCAAACGAGCGCCCCGCGACCCGGCGGCGTGAGGCGACGCGGGCCCGCATCCTCGACGCGGCGACCGCGATGCTGCTCGCGGACGGCCTCGGACCGCTGTCGCTGCACCGACTCGCGGCCGAGCTCGACTTCACGACGAGCGCGCTGTACCGCTACTTCCCGAGCAAGGACGCCCTCCTCGCCGAGGTTGTCGGGGCCCTGCTCGCGACGGTCGCTCAGGACCTGCGCGCCGCGGCCCTCCGCTCGCGCGGCGCGTCTCCGCTCGCGCGCCTCCGGGCCGTCGTCCTGCGCTGGGTCGCGCTCGCCAGCGAGGACGGCGACCCGCACCGCTTCAACCTTATCCAGCAGCTCTTCGCGACCCCCGAGCGCGTCTTCGCCGAGGCCACCCACGCCGAGGCCGCTGTCGACGCGATGTTCGAGGCCCTCTCGCCTGTCACCGCGGCGCTCGCCGAGTCCGCCGACGCGGGCCTCCTCGAGCCAGGCGACGCGCAGGGCCGCGCCCTCATCCTCTTCGCCACCGTCGAGGGGCTCCTGCTGCTCCGCAAGCAGGCCGCCCGCGCCCCGCGTCGCCTCGACCCCGAGGGCCTCATCGCACCCGCCCTTGACGCGCTCCTGCGTGGCTGGGGCGCCGCCCCAGAGCCCGCAGCCACGCTCGCCTGACCGTCCCAGCCCCTCCGCCCGGGAGCCCCCGATGCTCGTCGCCCTCGCCTTTGTCGCCGGCTGTCTCGCCTGGACCTTCCTCGAGTACGTCATCCACCGCTGGCTCGGCCACGACAAGCGCCTCACCCGCAAGACGCCCTTTGGCCACGAGCACACCGCCCACCACAGCCGCGGCGACTACTTCTCGCCGACGGTCAAGAAGCTCGGCGCGGCGGCTGTCGCCCTCGTCATCGTCGCCCCGCCGGCCATCTTCCTTGCTGGCCTCGCCCACGGCGCGGCCTTCGCGCTCGGGCTCGTCGGCTTCTACGGCGTCTACGAGGTCACGCACCGGCGGCTGCACATCCACGAGGGGCGCGGCGCCTATGCCCGCTGGGCCCGCCGCCACCACTTCCACCACCACTTTCACGAGCCGGCCCGCAACCACGGCGTCACATCCCCGCTCTGGGACGTCGTCTTCGGGACCCTCGCCCGCCCGGGCACCATCGTCGTGCCAGAGCGCCTCGCGATGCGCTGGCTGCGGGATGCAGCGACGGGCGCCATCCGAAGCGACCTGCCGCCTGGCTGGACCGTGCGGACCGCGGCTGGACGGGCGGGCCAGCCGTCCTGAGACGCGTCAGCCGTCGCGCGGCGGGCCGTCGTCCTCGGGGGGCTCTGGCGCGGACGCCTCGGGCGCTGGCTGCGGTGCCTTCCGCCAGCCTCCCGCGAGGCCTGTGAAGAGCGCGGCTGCCAGGCTGCCGAGGTCCATCTGGACGTCGACGCGACGCTCTGGCTCGGGCGCGGCGCTCGACTCCGGCGGGGTTGGGGCCGCTTCATCCGCCGGGACCTCGGGTTCGGCTGGGGCTGGCTCGGCCTCGGGGGCCTTCGACGCGGCGCCGCCGAGCAGCGTCCCTCCGACCGACGCCAGCACTTCGCCGAGCAGCTGAAGGCCATGCGTCTTCATGAACTTCGCGTCGATGACCAGCTCGCCAGACGCTGGGGCGTGGCGCGCGAACCCCTCGAAGAGGGCCTGAACGCCCGACTTCAGGACAGGGCCCCACAGACCGCCGCCACCCGCCGCGGCGGCCTCTTCCTCGCGCCGCCGCGCCTCGCGGACCGCACCGAGGTCGACGATCTTGCTCGCGTCGTCGGGCGCGGACTCTGCGCCGCCCCCCCGGATTTCACGCAGCAGGTCCGCCGGATCCCGCCCCGTGACGGACGCCAGCGTCCGGATGATCAGCGCCTCCGCCGGATCTGCGGGCCGGTCGCCAGGGTCTGGTGCGTGGCCTGCGGCCTTCGGCTCCCGCCCCGGCCACGCGATGATCTCGGCGCCGCCCTTGTCGTCACCCGTGTCGTCAGTTCCGCTCATCGCCCTGCTCCTCGGCGGCGACCGTCTCGGCCGACTCCGCCTCATCGTCGTCCGTCACCCCGTGGACCGCCGCGGCGAGGTCGTCCTCCTCGTCGGGCCACACCCCGAGGCCAGCCGCCTCGAGCGCCCCGCGCAGGCCCGTCTCGGCCGCGCTCCAACCGTCCGTGGATCCGTCAACAGCTGGCACCGCGTCGAGCAGCCCCGCGACGAGCCCGCCCGCCGCTCCGACGAGGTCGCGCATCTTCCACGGCAGCCCGTCGAGCCCCCGCGCGAGGCCGCCGAGTGCGCCCGCCGGGTCGTTGACGCCTGCCGCCTTCAGGAGGCCTTCACCCGCCTCGGAGGCCCACGCAAGGCCCTCGGCCGCGATCGAGACGAGGTCGAGCCGGTAGGCCCGGTAGGGTGGTCGCGACGCCTCCGCGGACTCGCCCGCGTCGCCTCCGATGACGGCCCCGAGCAGGGCTGCGCCGTGGTCGCGCAAGAACGCCCCGTCGATGATCACCGGGTGTTCGGACCCGTCCCCGGCTGGTCCCGTCTCGGCGAGGAGACGCTGCACGGCGCGCTCGGCGCGGCGTCTGAAGCCCGAGACCAGGCGGCCAGCCGCCGCGAGGTCGCGCGGGACCCACGCGAGCGGCTCGGGCCTTGGGGCGTCGGCGAGGACCGGGCCCCCTGCGCCCGTGAAGCCCTCCATCAGCTCGGCGAGGAAGCGCGCCGGGGTCATGGGCGCCTCGCCATCGAGGTCCGCCGATGGGGCCGGGGACTCGGGGTCAGGCGTCATCGTCGGCCTCGCGCGGCGTGTGTCCGGACGGCATGGGCAGGTCGGCGAGCTCGGGGATGGGGCGCGTCCGGGTCACGGGCGGGGTCCCGGCCGCCGCCATCACTGGCGCGAACGCCGTCTCGCGCGGCGTTGACCCGGCCCGCTGGCGCAGCTGGTGCTTGACGGCCGGGGCGAGCTCGGCCTCGGCCATGCCGGCCTGCATCATGATCTCGGGTGAGAGCCCGCGGTCGGCCCAGTCGGCGGGCAGCTCGACGGCGCCCTCGGGGATGACGATGCGTGGCGGCGGCATGGCGGACGGGTCGCGCGCCACCTTGCCCGCGGCCTGATACTCGTCGAGGCAGCTGTCCTCGAGGATCTTCTGGGTGACGGGCGTCCCCGCATCACATGCCAGATAAGCGGCACGGATGATGGCGTTCTTGATCATGCCGCCCGACATCTCGAAGTGCTTGCCAAGGCGCTCGAAGCTGACGGTGTCGTCGAGCGGCGTCTCGGGCGGGCACAGCGTCTCCCAGATGCGGGTGCGGCTCTCGGGGTCGGGCTCCTCGAAGGTCACGCGGAACTGGATGCGGCGGACGAGGGCCTTGTCGAGGGCGCCGAAGAAGTTCGTCGTCAGGATGACGATGCCCGGGAAGCGCTCGACCTCCTGCAGCAGCAGGTTGACCTCCATGTTGGCGTAGCGGTCGGTGGCGCTCTTGGTCTCGGCGACGCGGCTCGCGAAGAGCGAGTCGGCCTCGTCGAAGAGCAGCATGGCGTGCGAGATGCGGGCCTGCTGGAAGATGGCCTTGATGTTCTTCTCGGTCTCGCCGACCCACTTCGAGACGACCTCGGGCAGGTTGATGCGGTAGAGTGGGCGGTTGAGCTCGCCGCTGATGATTTCGGCGCACAGCGTCTTGCCGGTACCGGGCGGCCCGTCGAAGAGGCAGACGAGCCCCTTGCCCGTCACGAGCTTCTTGCCGAAGCCCCACGCGTTCAGCACGGTCGCCTGGTTGCGGCACGCGGCGATGATTTCCCGCACCTTGCGGCCAGGCTTTTCGGGCAGGATGATGTCCTTGATGCGGAGGCGCGAGGCCGTCCGCACGGTGAGATCCTCGAGGGCGTAACGCAGCTGGGCGAGGCAGCCCTCCTCGAGCAGCGCCATGTTGAGCACAGGACGCTTCGGGTTGCGGGCGAGCGCCAGATTCACCGCGAAGAGGATCGCGTTCTTGATGGTGCCACCCGTAAAGTCGTACGTATTGGCGAGCACGTCGAGGTCGATTTCTCCCGCGAGCGGCACCTCGGGCGGCAGGTGGACCTCCCAGATCTGACGGCGGATTTCGGGCTCGGGGACCTCGAAGGGCAGGTGGTACATGATGCGCCGCTCGAGGCCGTCGTCGAGCAGGTGCGGGTGGTTCGTGATGAGGACGAGGATGCCCTCGAAGTCCTCGATCGCCTTGAAGGCTGTGGCCTTGCGCTTGTCGTTCTTGCCGACGAGGGCCTCGCACTCGTCGATGAGGACGAGGGCGTCGCGCATCGCGGCCTCCGTCATCAGGTCGTCGAGCAGCTTCTCGACCGTCTCCTTCTCGGGGATGTCGGCGGCTGAGAGCGACAGGATCGGGCGCTTCGCGTGGGCCGCGAGGGCGTGGGCGAGGAGTGTCTTGCCCGTGCCTGGCGGCCCCGAGAAGAGGAAGGTCAGGCCGCGGCCGTAGGGCAGCACCTTGTCGAAGCCCCACTCGCTGATGGCGCGGCGGTAGTCGCGGTGGTTCTCGACGAGCTGTCGCACCTGCGTCATCTGCTCGCTCTCGAGGATGACATTGAAGAGTGAGACTTCCGGGTATTGCAGTCGCGCGATCTTGGCGAGCGACTCGCTGAGCTCGTTTTCGCGCAACAGATAGCGCAGCGTCGGCGTCGTCAGCTCCATTCGCCGCGACAAGAGGCCCTCGCTCGCGCCGAGCTCGGTCCGCCCGAGCGACATCATGTGGTGCCGCATCAGCGGGCCCGATGGGAGGAAGCTCGCGCGGGCCGTCACGCGCTCGGGGGCGGTCGTGCAGAAGCGCTCCATCGCGAGGCGGATCGTGACGCCGCGGACGAGCGCGTCCTTCGAGGCGGTCGCGATGAGGGCCGCCATGCGCGGCTCGATGTGGCTCGCCAGGGCGAGGACGAGGCAGCGCACCTCGAAGCCGTTGAGGCGGAAGCGCGCGATGAGGTCGGCGAGCGGCACCTCGTCCGGATCCGCCCGCATCGCGGCCTCCCACTGGGCCCAGGTCGCCTCGGCCTCGCGGCGGGCCTCCGAGCGCGGCTCGGCGGCGAGCAGCCCCGCGACGGCCGCGACCCCGTCGATGAGGGTCTGCAGGTTGCGGTCATTCGCGGGCGTGTGGGTGGGCGGCGGCGCGTTCATCGGGCGCCATCCTGCGCCCGCGAGCCGGCGCGATCAAGGGGCCGTCTGGCTGTCGATCGCGTGTCGACGCCGGTGGAGAACGGTGATCGTGGGACGTCAGCCCTCTCGGTGGCGGTGAGGTCGCGGACGCTTCGACCGACGGCTCGAACGACGACACGGTCGACGGTTCGATCGACGGCTCGATCTTCAGTACCCCTCAAATCCCCCGCTGCCCCCGACCTGGCGTTTGGGGACCCTTCGGCGACGCGGCTTGGATCTTTATGAGATTAAAAACGATTATCCCTTGCCGCCATCTGATTGTTCTTGATTCTGTTGACAGCAGATTCGTTCGCATCGATACTTAGAAATATTATCGCAGCAGGCGAAGATGTGCTGTGTGGCGTTGTCTTGCGCACGCTTCGCTGTCTCTGAGACAGGAGTCACACCATGGTTCCTTCACATGTGTTCGCATGGAGCGCGCGGAGTGTAGCCTGTGAGCTGCTCTCGGTTGCAGCGGCAGGCCATGCGGAAAATGAAGATGACGAGGCGGGCGCGGTTGCACGCGGTATGTGCGTTTTTGCTGGCTATACAAACGATAGCATGATCTCGCGCGCCTTCAGGACAAAAGAAGGGCGCACCTCCACGCGACCAGTTTCGCGGTCAACGGCAAGGTCGCCGCGACGGGCCGGTAGCACGCCCCGCCGTGCCATCTTTGGCTGTCGGGACCGGCACCTAGAGCCCGACGCGGTGTGCGGCGGCGGAGCCAGGTCAGGTGCGTAACTCGTTCACCGCGGCTTCTTGTGAGAAGACCCGGAGAACGCTGAGCTAGAGCCCCAAGCGGGCCGCCTGTGTCGCCGAGCGACGCGGGCCCTGCGATTGGCCGCAGATTGTACGCTGCGGCTGCATGTTCCGAGACCGTTTACCGACGCGCGACGCCATGTCGCATGCGCGAAAAGATCCACACGGCGCGAGGCCGGGACTGTTTCACCGGCAGCGCCTCGCAAGGAGCAAGGGTTCGATCATGCTTACCAATCCGGGTATCTTGTGTGTGATGACGTTGGCGCTCGCAGCGTGCGATGGGGACGCACTTACAAAACTGGATGACGTCTTCGGAGATGGCGGCAGGGAGGAATGCAGCCCCGGTTGCAGGCCGGACTGGCCAGGCGATGGAGCGTGCGACTCTGCCTGCAACGTCGCGGCCTGCAACTTCGACAATGGCGACTGCAACAACCGCTGTACCGACGGAACGCAGCGCTGCAACGGCGCCACCCTCGAGCGGTGCACGAACGGCCAGTGGGCGGTCGCCGAGAACTGTACGAGCGGCTGCAGCAACAACGCCTGCAACTCGGGCGGCGGGAGCGGGGAGTGCAGTCCCGGTTGCCCGGCTGGCTGGCGAGGCGATGGGGAGTGCGACTCTGCCTGCAACGTCTCTGCCTGCAACTTCGACAATGGCGACTGCGGCAACAGTTGCACCGACGGCACGAGGCGCTGCAACGGCGCCACCCTCGAGCGATGCACGAACGGCCAGTGGGGTTCGCCGAAGACTGGACGAGCGGCTGCAGCAACAAAGCCTGCAACGCCTCGTCGGGGGGAGGTCTCTCGTGCTTCGAGACCTTTGCCAGCATAAGGGACGCCGGTTGTTTCGACGACCTGTCGCCAGCCTCAACCTGCACGTCGCCGTGTCTCAACCGCGCCTCGACGACTGGCAGGAGCGAGCTGAACGCCGTTCTGTCATGCTGGTCGAGCTGTGACTTCGATACATCCTGCAATAGCCATGACTGTCCGGAAGAGGCTGCGGCCTGTTCGTTCGATGTCCACGGCACCCGCACGTGTGAACAGGTGTATGACTGCACTCAGGGTTGCGATGAAGGCAACGCCGACTGTCAGTTCAGCTGTTGGGAGACCGGCTCTGCGTTAGCCCAGAGCCAGCTGAGGTATGCGGTTGATTGCCAGGGATATCTCTGTGAGGGCCCTGCTAGCGCCACGTGCGCCGACAACTGCACCAGCGCTTTCGTTGCGTACTTTCCGTAAACGGGTGCCGCGCTGACACAGGCGCGTGGCAGCCACTGCTCACCTCCGGAGCGGGTCGCGTCCGACATGGCGGTGGCCCGCTCCGGGCGGCTCATGGAACCGCGGCCCTGCCCACGAGCGCCTCGGGACGTAGCTGCAAACGCACGCTTCGCAGCGACCCGGGTCGTGTTTGCGCTCGTGTGTTTCCGTGTCCTTGAGGTCCCCCGCCGAGCGCGTTGGTGTGCGAGGCATGCCGACCGCGCCAGGCGATCGGGAGCGACCGAACGGAGATACCTGGCGTCCGCTCCGTTCGCGCGTCCCCGGCGCCCGAGGCTTGGCGCGCTGGGAGCACGCCGAGCCTCAGGCGATCGGGAACGACCTGACAGACCGGATCGCCTCGGCTTCGCCGGTCAGGGTGCCCGCGCGGACGACGAGGCCGCGGAGCTGCTCGTCGGTCAGCGGCTGGTTCAGGACCGAGACGTCGTAGGCGATGCCGTACTCGGGGAAGTCCACGTGGGCCGAGCCGACGTTGTTGGCGCCGGCCTCGTAGATGGCGTCGTCGACGGCCTTCTTCGTGCCGCGCTTGTCGGAGTGGATGACCGACAGCACGTGCTGCCCTTCGCGGACCTCGAAGTCGATGGTCGCGCGCGGCTGGAAGACGCAGTTGCGCACGATGCCGTAGCGGTTGAAGAGCTCGGTCGTGCGCGCGACGTACTTCGCGATGCGCGGCTGCGCCTCGAGGGTCGCGGCCCCGATGTGAGGTGTCGCGAAGATGGTCGGGTCGCTCGCGAAGGGGTTCACCCACGCGGTCGAGTCCGTCTCGCGCGGCTCCTCCGGGAAGACGTCGGTCATCGCGTAGTTGACGAAGCCGTCTCGGCTCGCGCGCAGCAGGTCGTCGGGCGAGACGACGAAGCCGCGGGCGAGGTTGATGAAGATCTTCGGGCAGCGCGCGCCGCGGTTGGCGCCGAAGTGGCGGAAGACGTCGTAGGTGAACAGGTTCTTGTTGCTGTTGCCGCGGATGTCGGTCGGTGACACGTGGACCGAGACGTAGTCGACCGAGGCCATGAGATCCGCGAGCGAGTCGCAGGCCGTGAAGCCCATCGCGAGGCCGACCTCGCGCGGGATGAGCGCCGAGTCGTAGAAGAAGACCTCCATGCCGAGCCCGCGCGCGAGCTGCGCCACCTGGCGCCCGATGTTGCCGAAGCCGACGAGGCCGAGGCGC
>SYAK01000097.1 GCA_005788935.1 Pseudomonadota bacterium | reverse complement strand
GAGGGCGAGGAGCGCCGCCTCGAAGGCGGGGCCGACCCGCACCGTGGGGACGCCCGCGGGGGTGACCTCGCCCTTGCCGAGGACCACGAGGACGCGTTGGTAGCCGCGGCTCCTGAAGGCGCCTGCGTGGCGTGCTGCGGCCGCCCCGATGAGCAGCACGAGGTCGAGCGTCAGGTCCCAGGTGGGGGCAATGTGGGCGTCGACGAAGGCGTCCGCGTCGTCCGGCCCGCGCGTGAGGCTTGGCAGAACGGCGGGCAGGATCCCGTCGACGAGCGAGATGCGCTGGAGTTGGGCCCGGATGCGGCTCGACACGTCGGAGGAGGATGGCCCGGGCGAGTGGCCGGAAGCGGCCTGCTCGAGTCGCTGGCTTCGGGCGCGCTCCTGCCGCGAGGCGTCGAGGTGTCGCCGCGCGAGCCTCGCGTCGCCGCGCTCGAGGGCGCCGAGGAAGGCCTCGAGGTGGCCAGCGGACCGTGTGAGGGCGTCCGCGAGGCGCCTCCAGGGGTCAGGAGCGTCCGTCATGGGGCCTTCGGGGCCGCGGGTTCGGGCGTGCAGGGCAGCTCGGGGCGGGCCGGATCGCAAGGCACCCGGCGCGGCTTGACGGCTGCCGGGACCGGGGTTTCAGACTCGGGTGTGCAGGGGAGCTCGGGGTGGTCCGGGTCGCACGGGACATGCCTCGGCTTGACGCCTGGCGGGGCGTCGTCGTTGGCGTCGGGGCCTGACGGCGCCTCGGTCCCGGTCTCGAGGTCGAGGCCCGTCTCGGGTGTGCACGGACGCTCAAGGTCGCAGGGAAGTTCGCCTGGCTTGCCGCCGGGCTCTGCGACGGGTGAGTGAGCCTGGCAACCCGAGAGCACGAGGGCGAGGGCGAGGGCGCGAAGGGCTGGACGCTTCATGACCGGACTCCTGAACCGGCCCCGGTCGACCGAGGCTCCGGGGAACGATGTTGGCAGGGTGGGTGCTTCCTGTCGAGTCCGTGTCGTGCAGGATTCGGGCATGATTGGGGATGGTCAGGCAGGGCGGCGTCAGGCCGTTCGCGTGCGCGGTATTGGGGTCAGGGCCGGGGCGCGAGCGGTGAGGTCCACGAGAGGCCGGAGGGTGGTGGCACGCTCCGGGCCGCCTTGACTTTCGTGCGCGGGTGCCGAACTGCCGTCGACCTTCCCTTGAACCCCGCAACCGGGCGGCCTTGTGTCACGTCTTCCCACGGCTCTTGTCATCGCCCTCGCGCTGCCGCCCGTTTGGGGCGCCTGTGCAACCGGCCCGCGCCCCAAGATCGCTACCGAGGAGGCCCTCTACGCGGACGTGCGGACCCTTGTCCGGTCGCACGCCCGCGACGCGTGGACGGTCGATCGGGTGTCGCAGGAGGCGATCGCCCCTGGCGTCGCGGTCTCGGCCTGCCAGGCGGGCCCCGAGGCACGGCGTGGGCTCATTGCGTGGCTGGACGGGCAGATTTCAGCCGAGGCGGGCCGGCTGCAAGGGACCGCGGCCGAGGTCTGGCGGCGAACGCGCGACCTCGACCCGGTGGAGGATCTCCTCGAGCTGCAGCGCATCCGGGCGGCGGTCGCGGGGCTCGACGCGCGGGCGGACGCCGACTGCCCGTTCTGGCTCGCGGCCGACCCCGGCTTCATCGGGGTCGAGGGCGACGCCGATCGCGCCGTCCTCTGGCTCGAGAGCCGCGGTGGCGGGGCCGTCAACCTGCGCGGCCGTGACGTGGCGCTGAGCGGCGGCGGGGCTGGCCGCCTGCTCGTCGGTCACGGGCTCGGACGCTCTCTGACCCTCGCGGGCGGCCTCGAGATCGGCGGGGCTGGCCGCTTCGAGCGCAAGCGGGATGACGCGGGTCGGGCGGTCAGCGACGTCAGTGGGGTCATTGGTGGCGCTGTCCCGGTCGTGCTCCGCTTCGCGGATGCGGGCGAGGTGTTCGATCTCGAGGTCGCCGCGACCGCCTTCCTCGACGGGGGGCCCTCGGTCCCCCCGGGCCTTCGGGCCGCGGTCGCCTGGGGCCTCGTCACGCCGCGGGTCGGTGGGGCCTTCGCGCCGATGGCACTTTTCTGGGTGGGTTGGGAGTATCATCCCCGGCGCGGAGACGAGGCGCCCTTTCACATGATCGGCCTCGGGACACGGGTCGGCGTCGACATCGACCCCTGAAGGGCTGCAAGGGAGGCGGGATGGATGACCGGGACCGTCGGGTCGGCAACACGCGGCCGAAGCGGCTCGTGACGAACGAGCAACAGCTCCTCGAGCTCGGCTACGGCTACGTCTCTCGCTTCGCTGTCACGCAGGCCCGCTGCCGCAAGTACCTCGCCGACAAGATACAGGCGGCGATCGCTGGCGGCGCGGTCCGGCCTTCGGAGGGCTGGCGCTGGGTTGACATCGTGCTCGGCCGCCTCGAGGCGGTCGGGGCGCTCAACGACGCGCGCTGGGCCGAGGGTCGGGCGCTGACATTGCACCGGCGTGGGCGGGCGGTGCGGGTCATCGCGCGGGACCTCGCGCAGAAGGGCATCGGAGCCGAGCACGCGGCCTCGGCGACCGACGCGCTCACGGAGGCCGCAGGGCCTGACGTCGACCCGGATTTCGTGGCGGCGGTCACGCTCGCGCGCAAGCGGCGCCTCGGTCCTTTCGGTGACCCCGCGAAGGCGAAGGAGCGGCGCGTCCGCGACATGGCGGCGCTCGCGCGGGCGGGCTTCGGCTTCGGCCTCGCGCGCAAGATCCTCGACGCGCCCGATCCGGACTCCTTATTGGCGGAGTGCGGCCTTGGGCGGTAGGCTTTCGGCTTCAGGCGCCCAAACGCCACCGGAGACCTTCATGAAGCACAAGGCCACCTCGAAACGGACCCCCGGTACCCCGGCTTCCCCAGCCGCCGCGCAGCTGCCCTCCCGCGAGCACCTCGCGTACCTCTCCGGCCCCGAGCTGAAGGCCCTCTTCGAGAAGGTCACCGACCAGGATGCAAGTGCGCTCGCGGTTGTGCCTCTCGTCATATCGGCGGCGAGCGCCCTCGGCAACCAGAAGGTCCTCGCCGCGCTCCGCGAGCATGCGAGCCTCCCCGAGGGTCAGCGACGCGCCCTGACCCTCGACCTGATGGCGCGGTCGGGCAATGTCGACGACGCCCTCGTCGGTCGCTATCTGGAGCAGCACTATCCCGACATCGGCGTACGCCGGACCCTGGTCGGGCTGATGCACGTCCGCAAGAGCAGCTTCCAGCGCGCTGGCGCCCCTCTCTCGCCCGAGGTCGTCGCGCAGCTCCGGTTCGAACTCGACGGAGCGACCCGGGAAGACCTCACCACGATGGCGCGCATCCTCGTCCTCATCGACGACGTGAGTGACTTCGGACTCGTCCTGAACGGTCTGCGCGGCAACGAGAGCAAGCGAGCCCACCTCATCGAGCACGCCTGTGCCATGCTCTTCCTCCAGGCGGACCTCAAGCTCTTCGCTCCAGACCGCACGCGCTCCGAGTCTCTGGCGGTGCGGATGCTCGCACTCCTCGCGACTGGTGCCGTCACCCGCATAAATCGGTCCAACGCGTTGTTGCAGGTGGGCTTCAGCTTCATCTATGCCAGCCGACCCGACGAGGTTGCGCGCGTCCTCAAGCTCGTCAGTCCGCAGCATCGCCAAGAGGCCGCGGTCATCGGGCTCGAGGCCCACATGGCCTCGAGTGTCGGTGACATGCCGCGCGCCCTCGCGCTCCTCGAGCGCTCCGTCCGCCACGTCCTCGTCCATCCGCCCGTGGCCGAGCCGAAGGGCAGCAAGGCCTTCAACACCGACGTCGCTGAGGCTGTCCTACGTGACGTCAACGACGTCCTGCGCCAGGCCGGCCTTCAGCCCTTCATCATGTCCGGTACCCTCCTCGGATATTTGCGAGAAGGCGGCATCATGAAGCATGACAAGGACTTTGACATTGGCATTATCGGCTGGGAGCACCAGTACGCCGCGGCCGAGGCGCTCATCCGAAGTCGACGCTATCGTCTCGACCCGACCCGCCTGACTGGACCGAATCTGTTCTGCATCCCGGTGACGCACGTCCTGTCGAACATGAGCTTCGACTTGTTCATGTATCATGACAAAGGCGATCATTTCCTGCATGGAATTGACTTCCTTTCGGGCTTTACACTTCACTTCCGGTGGCAGAAATTCTCCCTGCAGGAGATCGCGTTCCTGGGTCAACGCTTCCTCGCGCCAGATGACACGGAGCGGAACATGGCCGAGAATTACGGACCCGGCTGGCGCGAACCGGACCCTGGGTACCACGTCAAGCTCGAGGCGCCCGCTATCGCGAACCGCGCGAGCGACGTCGTGAACTTCCTCGCGCACCAGGAGCTGCTCGACGCCATCCAGAAGCGCCGGGACCCGGCCTACCTGAACCGGCTCGCGGACATCTGCGAGCACCTCCTCACGCCCGGTTTCCGGCCCGCCGATGATGTCATCGCGAAGCTGCGGACGCTGAAATGGACCTGAGCCAGCGTGGCATGCGCCGAGGCTTTGCCGGCTTGTTCCTGGGGTTCATCGGGTCCGTGACAGCGTGCAGCGCGCCCGCTCCCAACGTCGATCGAACCGCGGGACCCCCGTCCGGAGCGCCGCTGGTGTCGACGGCGCCAGCTGCGAAGGTCGAGACCGGGGCGTGGCTCGCGTGGCGTCAGGACGTCGGCGGGGTCGCTCGGACCGCCCTCATCGAGCTGGAGGCCCCGGGGGCGGAGCCGAAGGTCACGAAGGCGACGCGGCTCCTGCTCGCGGCCGGACCCGCCGAGGGCGGAGCGCTCGCGATCCGCGAGGTCGCGCCGGCCCCGACGCGCTGGTCGCTGTCGCCTTGCGGCGCCCACGCGCTCGCCGCGGCGAAGGGGGTCCGTGTCGGTCCAGCGGGCGGGGTGGGGGCTGGTGGCGGGCTCATCGATGTGTCCGACCCGGCGCTTCGTCCGCCCTCCGAGGCGAACGCCATCCACCGGGAGTTCGTCGTGTTCACGGGGCAGTCAGCGCGCTGGTTGTGGGTGCGCCACGTGACCCGCTCGGGCCCTTGTCCGCTCGGCGAGGGGGCTCACGTCGTCACGGATCTCGCCGTCGACCTCGTCTCGGGCGCTGTCACGCCGCCAGGAGGGCCCGTGCCTCCCCGCGACGATGGCGCCCTCGCGTTGCGACGCACCGAGGCCCCAGCGGCCGTCCAGGCCTTCTGGGACGGGCTCGTGAAGCTCGACGAAGGCCGCGAGGTCGAGCCCGACGAGGCCGGCCTCTACGGTGGCGTCGGCTGGGTCGCGGTACCGCCGCCCGACGTCGCGCGCGTCCGCGACCTCATCGAAGCCGCCCGCGACGCGCCGACCCCGAGCGGGCCGACCGACTGGGACTGAGCGGGCCTCAGACCGTCGGGATCGTCGCGCGCATGGACGGGCGCTCGGCGAAGGCGTCGTACCACGCGAAGAGCTTCGGGCGCCCTTCCCGCAGGTTGGGCACGGGGTTCCGGAAGGCGAGCCAGCCGAGCGTGCAGGCGGCCGCGATTTGTCCGATGTCGACGGGGTCCGCGAAGTCCACCACCTCGCGCTCGAGCACGTCGAGCCCCTGCTGGACGCGCGTCGCCTGACTCGCGAGGAAGGTCGGCCACTGCAGCTCGGCCGGGCGCTGGGTCGACTCGTAGAACAGCAGGATGCCGGCGTCGAGCATGCCGTCGGCGAGCGCCTGGACCCGCAGGACGCGCCAGCGCTCGGGGCCCGACTGGGGCGTCAGGCGGTAGCCGGCCTGGGCGTCGAGGTAGTCGCAGATGACGGGCGAGTCGTAGAGGGCGGTCCCGTCGTCGAGGATGAGGGTCGGGATCTTCGAGAGCGGGTTGTGGGCCGAGAGCGTCGCGTCGGGCGCGGCGGGCGACGGGCGGAGGTAGGTGAGCGTCAGCGCGTCCGCGAGCCCGAGCTCGTGGGCCGTGACGAGGACCTTGCGCACATAGGGGGATGTCGGGGTCTGGAAGAGTTCCATCGAGGCTCCTCTGGCGGTCGGCGGCCATTCCGGGACGGGGCGCGCCGACGTGACGCGCCGCGGCCGCGCGCAGGCTGCGTCAGACCCGCCCGGCTGACAAGGGCCAGGTCGCAGCCCGACCGCAGCCCGACCCAGTCGCCAGCCCTGTCAGGGCGCCTCGAAGGGGCCCGAAGGGGCCGGGGACGCCTTGCGCTCCGCTCGGCGCGGTGCAAGACTCCCGCCATGCCAGCCTTCGTCGGTCACCACGGGCGGCCTGCCGGTGCGGTCCTTGCGCAGTCCCTAGCGTCCATCCTGCGCAAGGATGATGCCGTCTCCCGCGTCGAGGACCCCGGCTTCGATCTCGCGCTCACAGCGCCCTCCCGTCCTGGGGCGGCGGTCACGTCAGACCCGCGCGTCGGGAGGGCGGACGGCTGGGTCGCGGTGCTCCTCGGCCGCGCCTTCGGGGCAAACGGTCCGCTCGGGCCACTCGAGGTGCTCGCGCGCCTGCGCGGCTCGGCCTCCCGCCTTGACGGACGTCCGGAGGTGGCCGACGACCCGTGCTGGGACCTCGACGGCGACTTCGCCTTCGCGGCCCATGACGCCGCCTCGGGCGAGCTCATCCTCGCGACCGACCCCTTCGGGGCCGCGCGCGTCTGGTTCATGGAGACCCCTGGCGGCCTGCGCTTCGCGACCGATCTCCTGGCGCTCCGGGCCTGGCCTGGCTTCTCCCCCGAGCTCGACCTCGCCGCAGTCCACACCTACCTGACCTTCGGCTGCGTCCCAGCCCCCGCCACGCTGCTCCGCGGCGTCTTCCAGCTGCCCGCGGGCCACCTGCTGAGGGTTCTCGGAGGCGTGGTCACGACCACCCCGTGGTTCGAGCTGCGCGAGCACGTGACGCCGATGTCGCAGGCCGACGCCGTGCGTGATCTGCGCCGCCTGGCGCGCGAGGCCGTCAGATGTCGCCTCGACGACCGCCCCGCGGCGCTCTACCTCTCGGGTGGCATCGACTCGTCGGCGGTCGGCGGGTGGCTGCGGGCCGCTGGTGCGCAACCAATTGCGCTGACGCTTGACTTTGGAAAGAAGTCGGTCGAGCGGGCCGAGGCCGAGCAGGTCGCGCGCCACCTCGGGCTGCGCTGCGAGGTCGTCCCGGTCGCCCCGAAGCGGCTCGCGGCCAACCTCGACCGCGTGCTCGACGCGCTCGACACGCCCATCGGCGAGGCGGTCCTCGGGCCTCACTGGCTGCTTGGCGAGGCCGCCCGCGCGCATGGCTGCGAGGTGGCGTGGAACGGGGAGGGTGGCGACCAGCTCTTCGGCGGCTGGACGAGCAAGCCGATGATCGCGGCGGCGGTCTACGGAGGCTCGCACGCGGGCCCGCTCGAGGAGACGCCGGCCCAGCAGTATTTGAGAAGTTACCACAAGTTCTATGGGCTCGAGGGCGAGCTCTACGGCCCCGCGCTTGCGGCCGCAGCGACGCCTGGGCAACGCCGCGCCATCATCGAGGCCCACCTCGGTGGCGACGACGCGGCGGCCTTCCTGAACCGGGTGCGCCTCACCGACGTGCGCCTCAAGGGCTCGCACAACATCCTGCCGCGCGCGACCCGCATGGCCGCCGGGCACGGCCTGACGCTCAACATGCCGCTCTTCGACCGCGCGCTCGCCGCGTGGAGCTTTCGCCTCCCGACCGAGCTCAAGCTGCACGGCGCGACCGAGAAGTACGTCCTGAAGCTCGCGATGCAGGACGCCCTCCCCGAGCCGATCGTCTGGCGCCGCAAGTTCGGCATGAGCGTGCCGATCACCGACTGGCTGCTCGACGAGCTCAGGCGGCGCGTCAAGGACCTGCTGTCGGACGGGTCGGTCAGGCGGCGCGGCCTCCTCCAGGTCGATTTCATCAAGGCGCTGCGCAAGGGCCACGATGTCGCCTCCGAGACCCGACGTCGTCGGCTCGGCGAGCGACTGTGGACCCTGGTGGTCCTCGAGCGCTGGTGTCGCCGCGTGATCGACGGCGAGAGGAGTCAGTCATGAAGTGCGCCCACTGCGGTCACGACTCGCGCCGTCCCGAGCGCAGTGAGGGGAGGTGCCCGAAATGCCGCCAGCACTTCGTCTTCGACCCCGGCGACGGGGACCCTCTCTCCGACCGCAGCTGGCTCGCCGCGATCACCCAGGTCAGCTCCGAGGGCAGCGTCCGTTTCACCGTCGCCAACCTCCACGAGGCTGTCGCGCGCCGTATCGCGCCGCGGCGCCTCGGGCTCGGCTGCGGCACCTTCCTCTTCGGCGCGCCGTTCGTCGTGCTGCCAATTGCGCTTTATGTTGCACTTGGAGAGGCGTTGCCGCTCTTCCTGATGCTGCCAGTCGGCGTCGGCCTGACCTTCTTCGCGGTCCGCGCGCGCCTCGCTGGGGTCAGACGCCCGCTCTCCCGCTCGGATTTCAACGCCCTCCTGAGGCGCTGGGAGAAAGAGCATGGCCGGATCTCCGGCCTCATCCGCCCCACCTCGAAGCCGCGCGCGCTTTCCCCCGAGCTCGCCGACGAGCTCGCCCACTACAGCTTCGACCGCGTCGTCGTCTGCGACCGCCCCGAGACCGTCGATCTGCTCCTCGGCAACGATTTCCACTTCGAGAACAACTGCGCGATCCTCACGATGGGCGGCTACCCCGAGCACGCGGCCCCGATGGTCGCCCGCATGCTGCGCACCAACCCGCGCCTCGAGGTCTTCGTCCTCCACGACGCCACCCCGGAGGGCTGCCGCCTCGCCCATGAGCTGCGCCACGACCCCGCCTGGTTCCCCGACCCGGGGGTGCGCATCTTCGACGTCGCCATCCGGCCCGCTCAGGCTCGCCGCATGTCGCGCCTCGCCTGGGCCCTGCCGACGCGGGCGTCGGTCCGGCCGCACCCCGGTCTGACCGACGCCGAGCGGCGCTGGCTCGGCCGCTTCGAGCTCCACCTGGCGGCGCTGTCGCCCGAGCAGATCATCAAGCGCCTCTACCGCGCCATGCAGCAGCTGCCCGAGCTCGCCTCGAAGGCTGGCGGCGACAGCGACGGCGGGGTCTTCATCTGGACGACCGACGCGAGCGCCTCCGACGGCGGCGGAGACAGCTTCGGATGAGCGCGCGACTGCTGCTCGCGGTCCACGACGTGCTGACCGACGTCGACGGGTCCCCG
>SYAK01000096.1 GCA_005788935.1 Pseudomonadota bacterium | reverse complement strand
GTTCATCGCGCGATGGACCCGGACCCGGCGCGCCGCTTTCCGGATGCGGGGGCCTTCGCGACCGAGCTTCAGCGCTTCATCGACGGGCAACTCGTCACGTCCCACGCCTACACGCGCCTCGAGCTGCTGGGGCGCTTCATCCGGGCCTGGCGCGGGACCCTCATCACGTCCGCGCTGGCGCTCGTCGCGGTCGTCACGGCGCTCGGCGTCGGCTTCCAGGCGGCCGTGGCGGAGCGCGATCGCGCGGAACACAGCCTCGCCCTGTCGCTCGTTGCCAACGCGCGTCATGCCTTACGGACCGAGGCGCTCGCCGACGCCGAGCTGCTCTCGTTGCAGGCCCTCGAACGGACCGAGCTGCCCGAGGCCCGAGGCGTCCTCGCCGCTCTCGGCGCGCATTTTCGGCCCGCTCGGACGCAGATCGCGACGCTCGACTGTACGCCGCTCGACCTCCACCCCGAGCTGCTGCTGTGCGCCAGTGGCGAGGAACTGCACGTGCGACGGGGACAGAAAACCCTTTGGCGAAGGAACTTTCCGGACTTCAGGCACGCGGTCTTCTACGACGACGGGCGCAAGGTGGCCGTCGTCATGGAGTCGACCGTCGAAGCGCTCGAAGCCCGCACTGGCGTCTCGAGCGGACCCTCGCTCGCCCGCATCTGCGGCCGTCCCCGCCCCTCCCTCGGAGCGCGCTTCGCGGTCTTCTCGAGCGCCACGTGTGCAACCCAGCTCGGAGCCGAGGGCTTCTCGCCGGCGCCCCAGGGCGTCTGTGACATCGGCGGGTTCTCCGCGTTTGCGGTCTCGCACGACGGCAGCCACGCGATCGCGCTGTGCCGGGACGGCTTCCTCGTGGCCGACCGGCGCGAACGTCTCGGCATCGCACCGCGCCTCCCGCTTCCGCCTCCTCTCGGGGCCCATGACGTCTCCGCAGCAGGCCTCCACCGCGATGGCAGGACCGCCATCCTCGGGACGGAGGATGGCGCGCTTTGGGTGCTCGACCTCGGTTCTGGCGCACTCTCGCTCATCGAGCGCGGCGAAGGCCGGATCGCCCGCATCCTCGTCTCTCCCGATGGGAGGCGCGCGCTCGTCCGACGCGAATCGGGCCCGCCGCAACTGCTTGACATCGCGGCACGCGCCTCACTCGGACGTGTCGGCACCACAGCCTCGACGCTCGCCACCTTCCGCACGGACGGGCGCGTCCTGACCGCGGGTCGGACCCTCGCGGCCTGGAATCACGCCGACGTGCTGCCTCGGACCCTCCAGTTTCCAGAGGCCATTCAGGCGCTCACGTTGTCACCCGACGGAAGACTCGTCGCGGTCGCGGCCGCCTCGACGGCCTACGTCATCGACATCCGCAGCCGACGCGAGGTCGCGCGGACGCGCCTCGAGCAGGACATCGTGCGGGCCCTCGCCTTCTCGTCCGACTCGCGGGCCCTGCTGGTGCACAGCTTCGCGACCGGGAGCATCCGACGCTTCCCGCTCGCGCCAACCGACGGCGCCGAGACGCAGCTGCCCGGCCTCTCAGGGACATGGCGACAATTCGCGGAGGGCACCTCGGGCGAACTGGTGACCGTCTCGCACGCGGGCGTGGTGGCGCGCCAACGCGTGGGGCAGTCACCGCAGGTTCTCCTGTCCGCCCCCTCGGTCGCCGATGCCGCGGTGTCACTCGACGCATCCCGGGTCGTCCTGATGACCGAGACCGGGGACATCCTCGTCCACGGGCCCGCGGGCCAAACGGAGCACTGCACGGGTCCCCGGGGAGGACGCGCGGTGGCGCTCGGCGAGGGTGGACGCGTGCTCGTCGCCCGGCGTGACAGCGTCGAGACGGCCTGCGTCAGCGACGCCACGAAGATCGTGATGCGGGCCGCGGGCCACGAACTCGCGAGTCTCGCTGCGGGCCACGGCTTCGTCGCCGCGGGCGCGCGCGACGGCTCACTGCACATCTGGCGCACCTCGGACGGGACCTTGCTGTCAGTCACACAGCTGCACGCCGGACGAATCGAGGCCGTGGTGTTCGACCCGGAGGGTGAGTGGATCGCGACCGCTGGCGCCGACGGGCGCCTCGCATTCATGGCGCTGCCTGACGAGTCCCCTGTGAACAGCGCCCGCGTCGCCTCCGCCATCCGCCTGTGGGGCCTCGAACCCGCAAGCGACGACCTCTTCGGCGAGCTCCTCGACGCTCCCTGAGGCCACGCTCGGCCTCGGCCCGCCGGCGGCAGGTCTTCGCACTTCTTCGCGCGAACCTGCATGACGCCAGACGCGCAGGGCGCTAGCATAACGGGTGGCGTGTTCGCGCCCGGGGTCGATCCATGTCAAGTTCCGTCAAGAAGCACGAAGGCGGTTCATGCCGTCGCGGCATGTCGCGGCTGGCAAGGGGTACCTTGTGCCTGCTGGCTGGCGTGGCGCTCTCGGCCCCATTGACTGCGGACGCGGCACCTGGCCCGCTTCCACCCGACATGCGCTCCGCCTTCTACGGCTCTCCCGAGGACCCGCCCACGCCGTTCCTGTACGGCGTTTCCCCCGCGCGTGCCGGTGTCCACTATACCGCGAGCAACGAGTGGCACATCGACCTCTACACGAACGCCATCACCAACGTCGGCGGCGGCTTCGTCGGGGTCGGCTCGGACCAGTGCTGGCTGCTCATCGGCTGGCAGCGCCCCGAGCGCGCCTGGCTCATCGACTATGACCCGCATGTCCGCGACATGCATCGCCTCTACACCGCGTTCTTCATCATGAGCCCGGATTACGCGACCTTCCGTCGCCTCTGGGACATCGACGTCAACCCGACGGTCAAGAAAGTGCTCGAGACCATCTGGCCGAGCACGAGCATCCAGGCCGAGCTCTTCATGCGCTACCTCGCGAACCGGCATCGCGTCCGCAAGCGCCTCGACGGCCTGCGCGAAAACATGGGCGCCATCGGTCGCAAGACCTTCATGACAGACGTCGAGACCTTCAATTGGACCCGCAACTTCGTCGCCGAGGGGCGTACCCGAGCGCTCGTCGGTGACCTCTTCGGCGGCGAGGCGATGCGAGGTCTCAGCGAGGTCGCCCGAGCGCAGGGCATCCCCATCCGCGTCTTCTACGTCTCGAACGTCGAACAGTACCGAAATTATGACGCAAATTTCCGGGAGAACATCCAGGCCCTGCCCCATGACGACAAGAGCCTCGTCCTGCGCACGATGCTGACGTGGTCCCTCAACGGAGACTACCGGTACGTGGCGCAGCCGCTCGCCAACTTCAAGGCGTGGGTCGCGAGACCCGAGACCGTCGGCCTCCAGTGGATGCACAAGCTGCCGTTCAACCTGTCGCCAGATCCGGCCTACCACCGGTTCGACCACCCGCCCGGAGTCGCTGTCCGCGAGTGAGTGGTGCTGAGCCTGTCGCTCAGACGCGTCCAGACGCCCGCTGGCGCACGTGGACGAGCTTGCGCGCGGTCGCGACCACCTCACCCGACGTGTTGACCACGTCCACCTCGAACCAGCGCTCGACCGAGGGCGCTGAGGCCGCCTCGGCGCGGATCGCCTCGACCGAGGCGTCTGGAATCTCGAAGGTCGCGGTGACGACACCGAGGCCTGGCCGACGGAAGCGGATCTCGGCGGCCTTGTCCCAGACAACGTAATCCGTGCCGAGGCGCTCCATCAGGATCGCCATGAAGAACGGGTCCACCATCGCATAGAGCGACCCACCAAAGTGGGTCCCGACAATGTTGCGGTTATACCAGCGCAGCGGCATCCGTGCGACGTAACCGCGCCCGTCCGCCGTGCGCGCGACATCGATGCCCGCCCCGAGGTAGGGCGGATAGAGCGTCATCAGCGGCCCGATCACGCGCCACACGAGGGTTCTTCGCCCCGCAGGGGTGCCGAGCGAGGCGATGAGGTCCGAGAGCATGCCTGGCTCAGGCGATGGCGTAGAGGCCGAGGTGGCCGCCGCCGTAGCCCTTGATCTCGACCTTGAAGAAGGCCTTCTTCGGCGCGCTCGCGAGCAGCTGCAGGATCTCGGGCGTCATGTCCGTGGGCTTCACCCAGCCCTTGCTCGCGAGCAGCATGCCCTCGCAGTGCGGCTGGAAGAAGCGCGTCGAGACGTTGACGACCTCGAGCGTGTTCTCCCAGAGGCCCATGTCGAGGCGACCGCTCTTGACGGTCTCGGCGACGACACCCGCCGGGATGAGCGCCATCGCAGCCCCGAGCGCGGCCGCACAACCGAGGTCCATCGCGACCGCGCCGAGGAGCGTGCCGTCCTCATGGACGATGGCCGCGGCGGCGAAGCGGTCCTTGGCCGTGACCGGGATGGGCGCGCCCTTGATGACGACAACCTCGCGGTCGAAGAGCGGCCCGTAGAGGTTGCCGACGTACGGCGGGGAGGGTGGCGTGAAGGTGAAGCGTGGCATGGCGTGAACCTCAGAAGAAGAACGGCTTGAGGGTCTCGGCGAAGACCTCCGCCGTGAACGGCTTCGTGATGAGGAAGGAGGCGCCAGCGCCAAGCGCACGGTCCCGCATCTCGGCGGTGAACTGGGCGGTGATGAAGCCAACCGGCACGTTGAAGCCTGCCGCCTTGATGCCCTCGAGCAGGCCGATGCCGTCGAGTTCGGGCATGTTCCAGTCGGAGAGGATAAGGTCTGGGCACTTCTCCTTGACCTTCGCGAGCGCCTCGACCCCGTGTTCGGCCTCGTCGACCAAGTCCGGATTGAAACCGGCCTGCCGCAGGGTGCGGCGGATCATCATGCGCATCGCGCGGCTGTCGTCGACGATCAGGACGTGCATCGTGGACCTCTCGGGTTCGTTGGATCGGACGCCCGCTCGGCGACCGGTGCGGGAGGGTAGCGCGCCTCGGGGGCGGATGTCATCCTCGTGATGCGCGAATTTCGAGGGACGTCGCCGGTCATCGAGCGGCCGCCCCGACGTCCGGGCGAACTCGCACACCCCGCGACTGGTTACGCTCAAGTCAACCGAGGAAGACCGTCCGGCCGTGACGGAGGCGCCCCGACCTGTGCGAGCATCGAAGCCCCGGGCGGCGGATTC
Organism: Pseudomonadota bacterium; assembly: GCA_005788935.1. The sequence goes on along the minus strand of SYAK01000096.1, from coordinate 1,668 downwards.
GCCAGCCGCCTCCGAAGAAAGCCCACAGGGACGTGACAAGCGCGCGCTCGAACTCAGGGGACGAACCACTGCCCGCCGAGCCAGCCACCGCCTGTCGCAGCGAATTTCTCGCCCGCAGGGACGACGCCAGCGACAGGTGGGCGGCCAAAACGGTGAATCCGTCCGTCCATCACAAACGCGCTGCCGTCGCGAGCGACGAAGACGCGTGAGACTCGCGCGTCATCGCCGAGCGGTCGCGGAAGCGAGAAGGTGCCGCGTGCCGTGTCGAAATAGCGGCCGCTGCGGGGGTCGTAGAGGTTCGTCGCGATGGTGCAGAACCGCTCGCAGTGGTAGCCGACGACGACGAGCGCGTAGCCGGTCCCCTCGAATCGCGTGGCGACACCGCACAGGTCAGGCTGCTCGCAGAGCGCCCGCGGGACCGCGATCTTCCAGGGTCGGTCCTTCGTATCGCCGCGCGGAGGCTCGAAGGCGCGACCGACGCTCCGCGAAAACAGGCTGGTCACGACATCCTTGGCCGCCTTGTCGGGCTGCGACGCCTTCATCATTGCGGCGAACCGCCCCTTGTCCTGCTTCGCGAGCGGGCCGTAGCCGCCTCCGCTTACGTCGATGCGGGCCTCCGTGTCGCCGATGATGAGCCGGATGCGGGCGCTCTCCGCGTTGCCACCGATGAGGTAGGTGTCCGTGCCGACACGCGACCCGCGGTAGCGGACCTCGAAACGCGCCCCGTCGGCGAGCCCCCGCGCGACGCGCGTCGGGGTCCCGTCGAGCCCCTGGAGGTCGAGCACGAAGAGCGAGGTCGAGAAGCCCCCGCTCGGCTTGGGAGCTTCTCCGCCTGGCACCTCGGCCGGGGCAGGCGGCGGGGCGTCGATCGAGGAACCGAACTCGGGGGGTGGTGAGTTGTCGGCGCCCGGCTCGATCGGTACCGAGCTGTCGCCCTGCAGGACCTCGGGGGCCGCGGCTGGCGGCGCCTCCTGCTTGCCGAACCACACCACCTGAGCCCGCTCGTCGACCAGGGCCCAGTGGACGGGACCTGGCACCAGGACGCGCTTGCGTGTGCCATCGGCCGAGACCGCGACGAGCCCTTCGTGCCACGGCAGAATGGCGACAGGCCGCCCACCTCCGACCTCCCGCATCAGCGACCCGTAGAGGTGCTGCCCCCCCGTCGTCGGCGTGAAGGCTCGGCGGGGCGGCTCGGGAGCGCGCGGTCGGGCCACTTCGGCCCGGCCCCTGTCCGGCCTGTCCCCTTCGCCCCGACCGGGGCCGGATGCCGACGTCCCGCGATCTCCCCGACCACTGGGCGCGAACGGGACAGCGGCTGGCGGAATGGTGACGTCCGGGTCCGGCTCCACCCGCGCGCCGCGGCGGGGGCCTGGCTCGACAGTCCGGGTCGTAGTGGTCGTCGCGTCTTCTGCGGGCAGCTCGAGCGGAGCGTCAGACGGATCGACGCCAGCCTCCGCCGTGCTCGGTCCGGCCCGGTCGGCTGCCGTCGGTGCGGGAGGGCCCTGAGGCACCGGCGAAACGACCTCCGGCGAGCCCGATGGCGCGGCTGCCAGCGCGGCCTTGACGTGCGGCGGAAGTGGCGGTCCCTGAAACGCCGGAGGCCCGGCAGGCACCGCGGGTTCGCGCGCCTTGGCGACCGGTGCCGGCGGCCCGACCGGGGCGTCGGAT
>SYAK01000095.1 GCA_005788935.1 Pseudomonadota bacterium | reverse complement strand
CTCGTCCCGGTGGGTGTTACGGAAGTAGCGGTCGCACCACCGCTTGAAGGACGGATAGAAGTCCGGGTGCGCCGCGTCGCAGGGTGCGCGCAGGGCCGCGTGGAAGTCGCGCGCATCATCCTCGTGCAAGACATAGGGCGTCAGATCCGCGCCGCCGCCGAACCCGCGCGCCGAACCACGACAAATGAAACGAAAATTGGCGTGGGTCGGCGGGACGTGCGGGTTCAGCGGGTGCAGCACGAGCGACACGCCCGTCGCGAAGAACGCGTCACCGTCGCCTGGCATCCTGGCGCGCATGACCGCTGGCACCTCGCCGTGGACGGCCGACACGCTGACGCCCGCCTTCTCGAAGACCGCCCCGTCCTGCAGGACGCGCGACCGTCCGCCGCCGCCGCCTGGACGTTGCCACGGGTCCTCCTGAAAGGTCGCCGCGCCGTCGATCTGCTCGAGGGCGGCGCAGATGCGGTCCTGCAGCCTCGACACCACCGCGTGCGCGCGCGCGCCGAGCGGGCCCCCGATCGCGTCGTGCGCGTCGTCTCCGGACGACCCTCGCGATTGCGACATGTTCACCCCTCGCCGTCGAGCTCCCAGATGGCGACGCGCACCGTGGCGGTGGTGCGGTCGCTGTGCACGAGGCGCAGCTCCTGACCGGAGACCGAGAAGTCGAGGATCGGCTCGGGGAGCGTCAGCTCGTCCTCGATGTGGCTCAGATCCTGCGCCACACGCAGCAGCTTCTGGCCGTTTGACACCCAGAAGCTGCCCGCGCCGAACGCGGGCCGCATGCGCGCTGTCGGCGGGTACTCCGCGAACCAGGGCGCAAGCACGAGCTCCTCCACGGACTTCGACTTCTCACCGTCGAACAGGGCGAGCCGCGTCACGCGGTCCTCGTCGGTCAGGTACACTTGGCGCGGGCCGAGCGTGATGTGCGAGGGCGCGAGTCCGGCGGAGCCCACCGGAAAGCCGCGCCGGTTCTTCAGGTCGATGAGCGCGATCTCGAACGGCGCCCCCGGGCGCTGCCGCAGGTTCATCGCCAGCGTGTCGCCGTCGAGCGCGATGTCGGCCACGAAGGCCTCCTCGCCCGCTCGTCGTCCAAACGGCAGCTGGCTCGCCATCAGCGAGTTGCCGCGCGTGTCGAAGATGGCGAGGCGGTCGGTGGCGACGACAGCCACGCGCTCGCCGTCGGTCGCGACGTGGACGGTGTCGTAGTCCTCGCCGATTTGGGCCAGCCGCAGGATGGCGCGGATGTCGAAGGTCCGCTCGCCGAATCGGAACAGGCGCCAGGCCGCCTCGAACGGCGTCACGAGCGGCGGGCCGAGGCCGGAGTCGGGCAGGGCGGCCTCGCCGGGCTCTGGGAAGCGGTAGTCGCGCAGCAGGGCCTCGGTCCCAAGCGGCACGACCTCGCGGGTCAGCGCGAACCAGACGTCGCGCTCGGGCCCGACAGGGACGACGCGGACGACCTCGGACGGGGCCGCCTGCGGGATGATGAGGGTGCGCTCGGTGACGAGGGCGGCCGGAAACGGGCGGCCGTCACCAAAAGCGAGCAATTTCAGATTCTTTCGGATGTGGCCGAGGCGTTGCCATGCGGTGACGGGGTCTCCGTCGTCGCGGACCTGCGCCATGTCCCCGAGCAGCGCCATCAGCGGCGCGGCCCCCGCGGTTCGCTCGCCGCTCCTGACGGCCCGCAGCAGCTTGCGCGCGCCGCTGCCGATGCGGCCCGGGGTCAGCTGGGCTGGACCGTTGTCGGGCTCGAGGAGGGCGAAGAGATCGCCGCGCAGGATGGGAGGTGGGGTCATGCGGGGGCACTGCCTTGCTCGGACGCGAAGGCGCGCCCGAATTCACGCGGGCGAATGTAGCACGCACAGCCGCTCGCCGCACGCCCAACCTGCGCGCGCTCGCCCCGTCCGGGCAGGCCGCGACGTTTTGCCGCAGTCCTCGGACAGCCGCCTCACGCGGGGGCCTCACGACCCCGCGCATGAGACGGCGCAAACCCGCTCAGCGCAGGCGACGGCGGCGCGCCATGAGGGCGAGGAGGCCGAGGGCCCCGCCGACCACGGGCCAGCCGTTCTCGCCGCCCGCGCAGCCGCTGCCATACGCGACGATGCCGTCGTCGACCTTGTCGCAGGCGTCCTGGACGCCGTCACCGTCGGTGTCGCGCTGGTCGGCGTTCGGGACCTCGATGCAGCCGTCGACGGCATCGGGGACCCCGTCCTCGTCGCGGTCGCGGATGACCTCGGTCTCGCACGCGAGGGTCGTCGCGTTGCCCGACGGGTCGGTCGCGGTGACCTCCCATCGGACGAAGACCTGACCGCGCCACGGACCGTCCGCGGTGTCCGCGTCCATCGGCCCGACGAGCACGCCCGCGCGCTCGGCGACCGCCCCGCAGCCCTCCACGAACGTCGCCGCGCCGTCGGCGTCGACGCGCCAGCAGCCGAGCCCGGAGACCGACATCTCGGCCCCACAGGCGTCGCTCACGACGGGAAGGAAGACCTGGGCCTCGGTCGTGGCGGCGAGCGTTAGCGGGGCCCCGCAGGCGACCTCGGGCGGCGTCACGTCGCGCACGGTCAGCCGCGTGACGCAGCTCGCGGTCTCGTCGTCCGACGTGGCCTCGAAGGTGACCTCGGAGAGGCCGATCGGGAAGGCGCTCGCCTCGCTGCGGACCTCGATTTCGGCCGAGCAGTCCTGCGTCACGGTGGCGGCGATGGACTCGGGCCACCCGCAGAAGTCGGCGGGCGCCTCGACGGTCAGGTCGGCGTCGCAGGCGATGGCGAGGCCGCTCGTGTCGGTGACCGTCACGGTGGTCTTGCAGGTCGACGAGAGGCCCGCGCCGTCGATGGCCGTGAAGGTCACGACGGTCTCACCCGGGCCGAAGGTCGCGGGCGCATCGGAGACCACGCGGACCGCCGCCTTGTTGCAGGTGTCGTCCACGGTCGGCGCGAGCCCTTCGACGGTCGCGCCGCAGGTGCCTGGGGCCGCGTCGACGGTGAGGTCGGTCGGGCAGGTGAGGGTCGGCGCCTCGGTGTCCACGACGGTGACGGTGACCGAGCAGGTCGCCGCGTTGCCGAGGGCGTCGGTCGCGGTCCAGGTGATCTCCGAGACGCCCAGGGGTGCCGTGTCGGCCTCGGGCCCGCCCGTGACGGTCACCGGGAAGCTGCAGGTGTCGCGGGCCGAGGGCGCGCCGAGCGTCAGGCTCGCCTCGCCACCGACGCACGCGAGCGGGGCGGGCGCCGACGGGCACACGAGCGTCGGGGGCTCGATGTCGTCCCCGCAGGCGAGGCAGCCGAGCGCCGGGGTGGCTGTCACGAAGGCCTGCACAGCTCCGGGCTCCGTCGCCGAGTGGCCGACCACGACGCCCGAGGCGTTCAGCGCGACCGCCGAGGCGGTGCCGCCGCCGAGGCTGCCGAGGTCCTCGGAGCCACGCGTCAGCGACCACAAGAAGGAGCGAACGCGGCCGTTGCCCGTGACGTGGTGGCCGAGCACGAAGCCCGAGTCAGTCGCCGCGAAGGCCGTCATGTCAGGCCCGATCGGCGGGATGTCGGCGAGCACGTCTCCGATCAGGGCGTATTGGAATGCGTCTCCGCCCGCGGTGGACCAGCCGCCGAAGGCGAGGCCGCCGTCGGTGAGGCCGCCCGCTGTCGAGCCCGTGGCCCCGACCGGTGCGATGAGGTCCGGGTCGGTCGGGTCGGCGCCGCGGAACGCGAAGGTGGTGCCGTCGGCCATGTCGCCTTCGCCAAGCCAGCTGCCATCGGCCGCCACCGCGACGAGGCGGGTCGCGACGAGGCACGGAGCGCCGCCCGGGAGGCAGACGGGGGCCACGACCTCGACCGTCCCGTCGGGTTGCCAGAGGGCCGCCCGCAGGGCCCCACCGTCACCGGTGAAGTGGCCCGCGACGTGGCCCGACGCACCGAT
>SYAK01000094.1 GCA_005788935.1 Pseudomonadota bacterium | reverse complement strand
GCTCTCGCCGTAGCGGCGCGGCCCCTCGGCGTACAGCGTGTCGACGGCGAGCGCGCTCTGGCCCGACCCTGCGACGCCTGTCACGACGGTCAGCTGGCCGCGCGGCAGCGACACGTCGACGCCCGCGAGGTTGTTCTGGCGGGCCCCGTGGATGTGGATCGTCATGACAGCGCGGCTCCGAGCGAGAGCGAGGGGGCTGGGCGCCAGCGACGGACGGAGGCGCGGGTGGGGGTCGTAAGCACCCGTGCGCCCGGGACAAGCGGAGATGTGAACAGGTGTTCAGATTTCCGGCGACGCGTGCCGTGACGCGACAAGCGCGCTCAATGGCTCGGCCAGATTCGGACGCGGTCGTCCCCGATGATCCACAGGTGACCGGCCAACGGCTCGCGCCGGAGGACTTCAAGGGACCGCTCGAGGAGGCGGACGACGGCGTGACGGTCCAGACGTCCAGGTCGCAGAACAATGAGTCTGGGGTGGGCGGCGGGGAGGAAGGTCCGGACATCGGCGAAATCAAGGTCTAGGGTGACGAGGCGCGCCCCTCTTCGCGACAGACCTGCGCGACTCGGTCGTCCGAGGCGCCCTGCAAGGCTTGATCGTGGACCGTCAGAACATCGAAGCCGGCCGCCCTGAGGAGGTTGCGGGCATCGAGCGGCAAGTTTTCGTCGAGCTTGAACGCGTTCACGCGGAAATCGGCAGCGGCAGGGTCCGCGCGTCAAGCATCGCGGCTGCGTATCCAAGCGCGGAAAACACATTCTCTGAAGTCAGGCGCGGGTGAGCCGCGGAGATCGAGGCTGCAGTCTCCCCGGCTGCGAGGTTGTCGAGGATCACGGAGATCGGGATCCTCGTGCCGCGAATGCACGCCTTCCCATGGCAGAGGTGGGGGTCGTTCCCGACACGGTCGCGCCAGTCCGGCATGGTCTTGTCTCCGCGTCTCGGGTCTGTCGGGGTCCACTTCCCGGCTCCAGCGTAAGGCGGACGCCACGGTGACTGTCAAGACCCAGGCCACGCCGCGACACGCCGCCACACGCAGCACGGGGAGCGACGGACAGAGCGGCAGACGAGCGGCGGCCTGTGCACCCCCGGAGAGCCCAGGGGAGCCCAGGCGACCTCGACGCGAGGTGAGAGGCCTGTTATCGTCACACAAGACGTCAGTGTCATTCCCGAGACCTCGGAAGAGGCCTCGCCATGCGTCCCACGCGTCGAGAGGTGGTCGTGAACCCGGACATGGAGGTCGTCCGTCGCCTGAGGGACCAGCTCTCGGATCTTTCGATGCGCAATCGCTCCCTGCGCCTCGCGAGGCTCCCAAAGAGCCGCACCTTCGACCTCGCGTGGCTTGACCGGGTGAACCCGGGGACGTCGTTGAAGTTGCTCACGAGCCTGCTGAAGCCACCAGCGCGCAAGCTGCGACTGCTCGACGTCGGGACCGGTGACGAGGAGGCGGGCGCGCTGCATCGCGGGCTGACCTACCTCGACCGCGAGGCGCGCCTGATGGAACAGGAGCGCGGCATCTATGACCTGTCGCTCGGGTTCGGCTTCCTGTGCGGCGCGGTCGCGGACAGGCGCTTCGTACAGGCCCCTCTGTTCCTCCTCCGGCGCCGCCTGAAGCTCGAGCGAAGGTCGAGCGATGGGGCCTCGTGGACCCTCGCGCCGCTCGACGACGAGGACGGCCTCGAGGTGAACCGGACGCTGCTGCTCGCGCTGCAGCGCCACGCCGATGTGACGCTCGACCCGGAGGCGCTCGAAGCGCGCGCCAACGAGGTCCTCTCGGAGGAGACCTTCGGCGACGGGTGGTTGATGCGCGTGACGAAGGCGCTCGGGGGCCTCCTGACCGGCTGGAACCTGAGGGTCTCGCCCGCCGCATCGCCGTGGCGACAGGAAGCGGCGTCCGCGATGGACTGGACCCGGGTCCCACCGCTGCCGGTCTATCGCACCGACGAGCTCCCGAACCCACCGCCGCTGCAGTTCGAGCTGCGCCTCCACGCGGTGTTGAGCCGCTATCCGATGGCGGATACGGCGCTCGTCGATGACTACGACCGGCTCATCGCGAGCCTCACCGCCAACCCGTCGGCTCCGGTCCTGCAGGGCTACGCGCGGGATCTCGTGCGCGGCGGCGTGACGACGCTGCCCGAGCAACCGACGTCGCCCGCGCCGCGCCTCCACATCGAGCCGAGCGACGCGTCGCAGGAGGCCGTCGTCGCGCACGTCGTGTCGGGGACGTCGCTCGCGGTGCATGGGCCCCCGGGCACTGGCAAGTCACAGCTCATCGCGAACCTCGTGGCGACCTTCTCGGCGCTTGGGAGGCGGGTCCTCGTGGTGTCGCAGAAGCGGGCGGCGCTCGACGTCGTCCACGAGCGCCTCGGCCCGGAGCTTCAGCGCTTCGTGGCGCTCGTCCACGACCCGGCGCGAGACCGGCAGGCATTCTGCGAGCAGGTACTGAAGGCATCTGGAAGCGTGCTGGACGGCACCCGTAGCGCTCGGCGAGGGCAACGGGATGGCGTCCTCTCGGAGCTCTCGGAGCTCGAGCGCTGGTTCGCCGACCTGCACGAGGCGATGACCGCGGCGCCACGAGGCGGCCTCTCGGCGGCGGAGGTGTACGCGGCGCGGCTCGGGCACAAGGCGCCGATCACGCCGCAGCTGATGGCGCTGCTGCCCGGCCTGCCTGACAGGGAGTTCGGACGTCACCTCCCGGAGGTTGACCGCTACATCGAGGCGCGGCGCGCGGCGAGGCCAGACGGGAGCTGGCACACGCAACGCCCGTCCTGGGGGCAGCATGGGCCCGACGACCTCGAACGACTCCTGAGCCATGACCTGCCAGCGCTGGAGTCGGCCGTCGCGAGCGCGCGTCGGTGGCAGGTGGCGTGGGACGCGCTGCGAGCCCGGCACGCCTCAGCGTCTTCGGACGCCGAGGCCCGGTTCGCGCCTCAGCCTCAAGTCAGGGTCACGGCGACCCCGCGGGCCCCGACCCTCGCGTTCGCCTGGGCCCCGGGTGACGATCCTCAGGACACGCACGGCGAGGCAGAGGTCGAGGCGGCCGCCACAGCGGCGGGCGCCTGGCGGGCGCTCGGTGGTTTCCTCGACGCGCTGGCCGTGCTGCCGCCGTCGGCGGACCTCCTCCTGCGCCGCCTGCTCGACGGTCCAGGCGGCGGCTCGCGAGCCGCCCGCGCGCTTGAGCTCCCCACGACCCCCTGGACACCGGGCGCGAGCGACGAGCTCCCGCGCCTCGAGGCGGCCGCCGACCGCCACCAGGTCTACGCGGCGCTCGCTCAGGGCGCCGAGGAGGCCCTCGCGCTCGGGGACTTGGGATGGGCGGTCATGCGGGGGCTCATCGACGCGCGGGCTGTGTCGCCCGAAGGCCACATCGGGCGCGAGTTGTCGGTATTTGACGATCTGCTCGAAGCAAGGGCGGCGGCGGGTGGCGCGACGGCGGACCCCGCCAGCGCCGACGCGGTGGAGTCGTGCATCGCGGCCTTCGAGGAGGCCTCGGGCTGGTTCCTGCGGGCCTTGAGGCCAGAGTGGCACGCGCGGAAGAAGGCCCTGCGTGCGGCGCTCGGCGACCTGAAGCTGACGGTCCGCGGCGTCCCCGGGGCTGTGGCGGCCTGGCGCGCGGCGGTGCGGCACGCGCGCGCGGTGGACGCGGCGCGTGACCTGCTGTTGACCCGCGCGACCCTCGGTGGGCGGCTTGACACCCTGACGGAGGCCGCGCTCCCGCACCTCGGCAACGCCGCCCGGGAGGCTGCGCGGGTGCTCGCGTACCTCGAGAGCCAGCCGCTCGAGGTGGCGCCGCCGCGAGACGTCGCGGCCGCGCAGAGGCTGCTTGAGCGGGCGCTGCTCGGCTCTGAGGCGCGCGGGCATCTCGAGGACCTCGAGGGCCGGGCGCAGGCGGCGCGGGCGGCGTGGAGAGGGCTGCCCGAGCCGGCGCGCGCCCTGATCCACGGACGCGTGCCTCACCGGTCGCAGCTGACGGCGCTGGCCGAGGCGAGGTCCCACATGGCCGCCTCCGTGGCGATCGGGGCGGCGATCGGTGAGGCGCGGAGGGCCCTCGAGGGGTGGGGCGGACGCGCGGCGCAGGCCTGGGTCGCGGACGCCGTCCGGGCCGGCGACGCGGCGTCCCTCTGCGAGCGTCTCGGACGGGAGATCGTGGCCCATTTCGCGATCGCGAGCCGAGCCGACGGTATCTGCGACGCGCTCGAGGCGGAGGCGCCGGTCGTAGCGAGGCTGGCGCTCGGCGTCGACGCGCTCGGGCTCGGCGCGCCCGCGTCGACGCTCATCGAGGCGGCCTTCGCGGAGCGGGCTGTCCGGGAGGTCGAGCGGGCACGCCCGCTGCTCAGGGTCGCGACCCATGAGGAGGTCGCGCGTCGACGGGCGCGGCTGCGAAGGCTCTGGGAGCAGCTGCGGGCGGAGAACGGGCGGACGGTGGCGGCGAGCCTCGAAGAGCGTGCGCTCGGCGCACGGGCCAACCTGACCGCGCTGCGTCAGCGCGCCGAGCAGCGGCGGTTCAGGTGGAGCCTGCGCAAGATGGTAGAGTCCTTCTGGGATGGCCCGCTGTCGAGGCTGCTGCCGATCTGGCTCTGCTCGCCCGAGGCGGTCGCGGCGGCCCTGCCCTTGCGCGGTGACCTGTTCGACCTCGTGATCTTCGACGAGGCCTCGCAGCTGACGCTCGCGCGCGGCCTGACCTCGACGCTGCGTGCGCGCGTCTGCGTGGTGGCCGGCGATGACCGGCAGCTCCCGCCGAGCAGCTTCTTCGCGGCTGCGCTCGAGGAGGACGACGACGACGACGCAGGGGCGGCCGAGGAGGCGCTCGAGGAGGAGAGCCTGCTCGCACGCTCGAAGGTGGCGGGCCCGGAGACGGCGCTGCTGTGGCATTACCGCTCGCGCTTCCCCGAACTCATCCAGTTCTCGAATGAGCGCTTCTACCAAGGGGCCCTCCGCGTGGCGCCAGTCCCGTGGGCCGTGACCTCCCCGCCAGCCGTCGCGTGGCTGCCCGTCGAGGGTCGCTGGGAACAGCGCCGGAACGACGCCGAGGCCGCGCGCGCGGTCGCGCTGCTCGGCGAGCTGCTCGAGGACTACCCGGCGCTGACGGTCGGCGTGATCACGCTCAACCGGCAGCAGTCCGACCGCGTCGAGGACCTCGTCGCCGAGCGCGCCGAGCGGGACCCGGCCTTCGCCGCCGCCTGGGACCGGGCGCTCGCGCGCGAGGTGGACGCGCGCCCGTTCATCCGGAACCTCGAGAACG
>SYAK01000093.1 GCA_005788935.1 Pseudomonadota bacterium | reverse complement strand
CTGCCACGCTTGTCCGATGCCGCGCTTAAAATACTCCGAAAATCAAAGGATAACCGAGTGATCAAGGCAGTAAAGAGCAATCCGCGCGCAGTTCCCGGGCTGCGAGATCCGGGGCGTCTTCGGCACGATTGGCCGTCCCGGCGTGCATTGCCGCCGCCACCGGTGCGCGGGCCGCCACCGTAGCCGCCGCCGCCACCGCCGCCGTAGCCACCGCCGCCACCACGCGGACCGCCACCGAAGCCGCCCGGACGGGGGCCGCGGTCACCCTGCGGCTTGTCCTGCGCCTCGTTGACACGGATGGTGCGACCGTCGAGCTCGCGACCGTCCATCTGCTGCACGGCCTCGTCGGCCTGCGTGTCGTCGTTGAAGGACACGAACCCGAAGCCGCGCGAGCGGCCCGTCTCGCGATCCGTGATGACGCGAGCCTCGGTCACCTCACCAAACGCTTCAAACGCCTGCCGGAGGGTCTGATCCGTCGTCCCCCAGCTCAACCCACCCACGAACAACTTCTTCGCCATGTCCTCTTTCAACCTTACGACCGGACGGTCCGAACACGAACCGCTGCGTTGCGCTCACGAGGCTCCAGCATGCCTCTTGGGCCTCGTTCGGTCCGGAGGACCTCCGACAGACACCCATCGCCGAGCCCGCGTTGAGGGGCTCGTGAAAACGACGCGAGGTCTGCGGCCCGCACGCTTGGTCTTGCGGGTGAACGCAGGGACATTAGCACGCGCGGCGCTGCGTGCCAACCGGTGAGCCAAAAAAAATCGCACGCTCGGAACCCCTCCAAGGCCTCGCCAGACATGCCCCAAAGCCCTGGATAGCAACACGATCGCGCATTTCGCGACTTTTATCGCGATGATCGCGATAATGATCCAAAGGCGCTGAGATGGCGCCGGAATGCGATTTCCACGTGCGGTGAGGGCGCGCGTCCGCCTATTGTGACGCGATGGAAACAGACCGTCGACGTTGCCCCACCCCGCGGTTCCTCCTCGCCTGCCTCGTGGGCCTCGGGTTCGTGGGCTGCGGGACGGAGGCACCCGAGGCCACCGACGGGCCCGAGCTCTCCCCGAGCCAGGACGTCGGGCTCGACGATGTGGCCGACGTCCCCCCTGCGGGCGCGGATACGGGCCCCGAGGTCGCCTCGCCCGCCGACGTCCCGGGCGGACCCACGCCGCCACCGCTCTGGCCGGCGCGGGCCTTCGTCGCCTCCCACCCAGACCACCTCGTCGGCGGGCCGAAGGCCGAGGGTGCTATCGGCGACATCATCCTCGAGACGGACAGCCAGCGCTTCGTGATCGAGGGGATCCGACCCGCGGGCGGCTACCGCCAGTTCGGCGGCAACCTGGTCGACATGGGGATCGGGGGCGGCGCGAGCGCGGACGACCACTTCGGAGAGCTCTGGTTCGGCTGGAACTTCATGGCCTTCGAGCCGACCGACATCGCGATCGTGTCGGACGGCGCGGACGGCGTGGCCCACGTGCGCGTCCGCGGCCACACGGCCCGGTATGCATGGGCCGAGAGCTTCATCCGCACCCTGCTGAACCCGGCGCCTGCGCCGCTTGGCGTGGTCTTCGACTACCGCCTGCGGGCCGAGCGCCCGTACCTCGAGCTGACAGTGACGACGGTCAATGACGGGCTCTACACCGTGAACGTGGATTATCCGGTCGTGATGCTGAACCAGGGGGACGGCGTCGCCCTCTGGACGCTCGACGGTGACGGCCTCGGCAGCCTCATGGGGCGGCGGGATGTGCGGGCCTTTGCGGCGGTCGGAGCCGCCCGCAGCTACGGCCTCTTTCTCGACCAGGGGATCAGCGGCCTGCTCGCCTACGCCAACATGGAGCTCACGAGCCTCGCGGCCTACGCGCTGGCGCCAGGCGAGTCGCACACGCTCGTGATGGGCTTCGCGCCGACCGAGGGCGGAACGGGCGGGGTCGCGGGGGTCGCGGCCGACCATTTCGGCGGAGACGCAAAAGGATACGCGCAAGGCATTGTTCAGGGATTCGACGCCTCGACCTGGGCAGTCCTCCGGAACGGCGACGACATCCTCGGACTCGCGCCCGTCGACGCCACCGGGCGGTTCAAGATCCGGGCCCCTGTCGGCATCTGGCAGGCCGAGGCCTGGCACGCGGGGTTGCGGAGGTCGGACGTGGCCGATGCCCGGGCGCGGCTCATGGACCCGCCAGTGACGGTCCTGACGCTGGCGCCGACGGGCGAGCTGATCGTGGACGCGCGCGACGAGGATGGGGCGTGGATCCCGAGCCAGGTGACGATCACCCCCCGGGGCGGCGAAGCGGCGCTCCCACCGACAGCCGCCCGCCTCGTGCGAGCGGGCTTCGGGGACGGCGTGGTGTTCCACTACGCCGTGACGCCTGGAACCCGGCTCGCCCTTCCGGCTGGCACGCATGACATCGTGGTGTCGCGGGGTTATCTGCACGAGCTGTGGCGGGGCGCCTTGACCATCGAGGCGGGCGGCGAGAAGACGCTCGCGCCGACCCTGACGCGGGCGGCGGACACGGCGGGCTGGACCGCGGGGGATTTCCACGTCCACGGCTGGTGGAGTTCGGACTCCGACGTGCCGTACGACGTGCGGGTGCGGCAGGCCGCGGCGAGCGACGTCGGCCTGCCGGTCATGACGGAGCACGCGTACATCGGGGATCTGGCCGCAGCGGCCGCGGAGGCCGGCGTCGAGGACTGGGTGGCACCTGTCCCGGCCCAGGAGGTCACGACCTTCGAGTACGGGCATTTCAACGCGTTTCCGATGTCGTGGGACCCGGACGCGCCGTCGGGTGGCGCGATCTTCGAGCACGGGCGCACGGGCACCGGGCTGTTCGCGGCGATGCGGGCCCAGCGACCGGAGCCTCTCCTCGTGCAGGTCAACCACCCGCGGACCTTCGGGGGACCGGGCTTCAACTACTTCGACGTGGTCGGGCTCGATCCGAGGTCACGCCTCGCGCGCAATCGCGAGCGCTGGACCGAGGACTGGGACCTCATCGAGGTCTTCAACGGGAGCTGCACGGGAGGCGACAACGCCGAAGCGATGGCGGACTGGATTGCGCTCAACAACGCCGGCAAGCGCGCCGTGCTGGGCGCGGGGTCGGACAGCCACACCGAGGCGGCCGGGCTTGGGCATCCGCGGGTCTGGGTCGAGGTCGACGTCGGGGCGGTGGCGCTCGACCCGCAGGCAATCGTGGCGCCGCTCGCGGGGCGGCGGAGCTTCGTGTCCTGCGGCCCGTTCGTGCGCTTCCGGACCGAGGATGGCGTCGGGCTCGGCGGGCTCGCGCGGGTCGGGGCGGACCGGGAGGCGCGCTTCGCGGTGACGGTGGAGGCGCCGTCGTGGATGGCGCTCGACGAGGCGCGCCTGCTGATGAACGGGGTGACCGTGGCGCGGGCGCCGATCCCGGACGGGGCCGGTGTGCGGCTCGATGTGGTGATGACGGCGCGGCCGACGCGGGACGCGTGGTTCGCCCTCGAGGTCACGGGGGCCGACGAACTGCCCGCGCCGTTTCCGAAGGACCGGCCCTACGCGCTGACCAACGCGATCGACGTCGACGTGGACGGCGACGGACGGTGGACGCCGCCAGGCAACTGACGACGACGGGCAGGAACCGTCGGAGACGGGCTTGTGCCCGGAGCTGGCGGGCGGTAGCGTCGCGCCCGTGGAACTCGACGCCCTCGACAAGGCCCTCGCGGCGGGCCGCCCGAAGCCGGTCTGGCTCGTCCAGGGCGAAGAGCTCTGGACCGTCGAGGAGGCGACGCGGCGCATCCTGCGGGCGAGCGTCGAGGACGCCGCCGACACGATGGCGGTGACGCGTATCGATTTGGCCGAGGGCAAGCGCGGGGCGCGCGAGATCGTCGGAGCCTGCCGTGCCATCGGGCTTTTCACGCCGCGCATCGCGGTCGTCGTGCGGGCGGCCGAGCTCGTCGACAAGAAGGCGGAGGACCGGGAGGAGCTGGCGCGCTACGTCGCGAATCCGGCCGACGGCGCGACGCTCATCCTGAAGGCGACAGGCGCCCTCGACGGGCGTTCGGCCCTCGTGAAGGGGCTGAAGAAGCACGGCGAGGTGCTGACCTACGACCTCCTGAAGCCAGCGCAGGCGATCGCGTGGTTCGGACGGCGGCTGCAGGGGCTCGGGCACCGCCATGACCATGACGTGCCGCGGCTGGTGGTCGAGCTCGCGGGGCCGAACCTCATGCAGTTGCAGCAGATCGCAGACCAGCTGTCGCTCTTCGCGGGCGCGGGGAACCCGGTCCGGGTCGGGGACGTGGAGGCGCTGCTCGCGTCGACGCGCGAGCACACCGTCTTCGAGCTGATCGACGCGGTCACTGCGAGCGACACCCGCGGTATCCTGCGCCACCTGCACGCGATGCTCGAGCAGCGCGAGCGGCCGCTCGGTATCCTGACGATGGTGACCCGCCACTTCCGGATGCTGACAGAGGCGGCCGATGTGGTGAAGGCAGGCGGGCGCGCGGTTGACGTGCAAGCGGCTCTGAAGTGCCACCCGTTCGTCGCGGAGAAGCTCGCGCGCCAGGCGGGGCAGTTCTCGACCGAGTTGCTGCGGCGGGGCTTCGAGCGGTTCGCGGAGGCGGATCTGCAGTTGAAGGCGGCGCGCGTGGATCCGAACGTGCGCGTCGAGCAGCTGCTCGTCGATCTCGCCTCCGCCGCGAGGGCAGGCGCCCGGCGAGGCCGCTGAAGCGTTGACGCGCGGGCGCGGACGGCCGACACGAAAGGGCTGGCGTGACGCAGGGCGAAAAAAGCGGATGACGCGGCAGGGCGTCGCGTGGCAGTCAACGGCCCCCATGGTGCAGCTGCTCATCGCGGAGACGTTCATCTCGGTGCAGGGCGAAGGGGTCCTCGCCGGGACGCCGTCGTTCTTCATCCGCACCGCGGGCTGCAACCTGCGCTGTCACTTCTGTGATACACCGTACACGTCGTGGAATACGCAGGGGACGCTGACGCCGCTCGACGCGGTGATCGCGCCGCTCGATGCGGCCCCGAAGGTCCGGCACGTCGTCCTGACAGGCGGCGAGCCGCTCATCGCCAAGGGTCTCGGCCCCCTCGTCGACGCCCTCGTCGCGCGCGGGCTGCACGTGACCGTCGAGACGGCGGGCACGGTCTTCGTGCCGCTGCCCATTCAGCTGTGGTCGGTCTCGCCGAAGCTCGCGAGCTCGCGGCCAGGCCCGGAGCACGCGCCGTGGGACAGCCGCCACGAGGCGACGCGCCTCGCCCCCGACGCGCTGCGGGCGTTCGCCGCGAGTGGCGTGCCAGTCCAGTGGAAGTTCGTTGTCGGCTCCGAGCGCGATCTGGCGGAGATCGACGCGCTGGTGCGCGACCTCGGGCTGCTGGCGCAGGATGTCCTGCTGATGCCGGAGGGGACACAGCTGGCCGAGCTCGACGCGGTCGCGCGCTGGCTCGTCCCGGCCTGCATCGCACGCGGCATGCGTTACTGCGACCGGCTCCACATCCGCCTCTTCGGGCACACACCCGGGACCTGAGCGGGCGGGGGCGGGCTTTCCGAGTGCCGCGCGGGCTGCTAGAAGGGCCGTGCGGGTGACGGAGTCCGCACCGAAACCGCGTGCGCCGAAGCCGGCCCGCGCGGAAACCGCACGCGCCAAACCTGAAGGAGGCCCGATGTCCCGGACGCCGCTCCCAGCGCTCTACCGCCCGCAGCTCGGCCTGCTGACCGACCTCTACCAGCTGACGATGGGCCTTGGCTACTGGCGGAGCGGGCTCGCCGACCGGCAGGCGGTCTTCCACCTGAACTTCCGCAAGAACCCGTTTGGCGGCGGCTACGCCATCGCGGCCGGGCTCGAGACGGCGCTCGAATACCTGGAAAGCCTGGCGTTCTCGGACGAGGATCTGGCCTTCCTCGCGGAGGTCCCGGGCAACGACGGGCGACCGATCTTTCCGGCCGAGTACCTCGAGGTGCTGCGCGATCTGCGCTTCCGCTGCGACGTCGACATGGTGGCGGAGGGCGAGGTCGTCTTCGCGCACGAGCCACTCGTGCGCGTGACGGGGCCCCTGCTGCAGGCGCAGCTCGTCGAGACGGCGCTCCTGACCGTCGTGAACTTCGAGACCCTCGTCGCGACGCGGGCCGCCCGGGTGCGCGAGGCCGCGGGCCGCGACACGGTGCTGGAATTCGGCCTGCGGCGCGCCCAGGGGGTGGACGGTGGCCTCGCGGCGAGCCGGGCGGCCTACGTCGGCGGCGTCGACGCGACCTCCAACGTCCTCGCGGCGCGTCTCTACGGCATCCCGACCCGCGGCACCCACGCCCACGCGTGGGTCATGACCTTCCCGAGCGAGCTCGAGGCCTTCGAGGCCTACGCGGCGGCGATGCCGAACAACTGCGTCTTCCTCGTCGACACCTACGACACACTTCAGGGCGTTGAAAACGCCATCAAGATCGGATTGACGCTCCAGGACCGTGGCCACCGCCTCGCGGGCGTCCGCCTCGACTCGGGGGACCTTGCGGTGCTGTCGCAGGCGGCGCGCGCGAAGCTCGACGCGGCCGGCTTCACGGACGCGGCTGTCGTGGCGAGCAACGACCTCGACGAGCGGCTCGTCGCGTCGCTGAAGCAGCAGGGCGCGCGGATCGATGTCTGGGGGGTCGGGACGAAGCTCGTGACGGCGTGGGATCAGCCAGCGCTCGGCGGCGTCTACAAGCTGTCGGCCATCGCGCGCGCGGAGGCGGACGGCGGCGGTTGGGAGCCGAAGGTCAAGCTGTCCGAGCAGATGATCAAGGTCTCGACGCCCGGCCTGCTGCAGGTGCGCCGATTCACCAAAGATAGGGCGTGGGTCGGCGACATGATTCACGATCTGACGCGCGACCCGCCGGCCTCGCCGGTGCTCGTCGACCTGATGGACGACACGCTGCGGACACCGATCCCCGAGGGGGTCGAGGCCCATGACCTGCTCACCCCGGCCATGCGGGCCGGCGCCCGCGTCCGCCCGTCGGAGCCCCTGTCGGTCGCCCGCGCCCGCGCGATGGCCGGACGCGAGGCTCTTCCCGCGGCGGTCCGGCGCTTCGACAACCCGCACCGCCACCCGGTCGGCCTCGAGGCGGGGCTGTCGGACGCCAAGCGCGCGCTCATCCTCGGCTGGCGCGCCGCCACCCGGCGCTGAGCTTCCACCCACCTCGCATCCAGACTCCCGTTGGAGAAGAACGCCATGAAGAACATTCGCGTCGCCGCCGCCGTCGTGAACCTGACGCCGCTCGCCTGGGAGGACAACGTCGCGACCCTGCTTGCGGTCATCGAGGAGGCGCGCCGCCGCGGCGTCACGGTCCTGTGCCTGCCCGAGATGGCGCTGACGGGCTACGGCTGTCAGGACGCCTTCTTCTCGCCGAGTGTCCAGGCGATGGCGCGCGATCTGCTCTGGGACCGAATCGCGCCCGCGACCAAGGGCCTCGTCGTCGCGGTCGGGTTGCCGATCGTGTGGCGAAACGCGATCTTCAACGCGGTCGCGGTGTGTGTCGATGGCGCGGTCCGCGGCTTCGTCTGCAAGCGCTTTCTGGCCGGCGACGGGGTCCACTACGAGCCGCGCTGGTTCAAGCCGTGGCCCGCCGATGCGCGCGGTGAGCTCGAGGTGCGTGGCGAGTCCCTGCCACTCGGTGACCTGTTCTTCGACGTGGGCGGGGTCCGCATCGGCTTTGAGATCTGTGAAGACGCCTGGGTCGCGACGCGGCCTGGCACGGGACTCGCGGGGCGCGGCGTAGACCTCATCCTGAACCCGTCGGCGAGCCACTTCGCCTTCGGCAAGCTCGGCGTCCGAAAGCGCTTCGTCATCGAGGGTTCACGCGCCTTTGGTGTAACTTACGTGTATGCGAATCTGCTCGGCTGTGACGAGGGGCGCATCATTTACGACGGCGGCGCGCTGATCGCGACGCAGGGGCGCCTCATCGCGGCCGGTCCGCGACTCGGCTTCGAGCCGTGGCACCTGACCGACACGGTCGTCGACGTCGAGCAGACGCGCATGATCCAGGGCTGGACGAACAGCTTCCGGCCAGCCTGGGACGTGCCCGCCGAGGCGTGCGTCCACACACCGTTCGCGTGGCCAGAGCTTGGCCCGCAGCCGCCCGATCCGGCGCTCACGGGGCGCGCCCCCGAGATGGCTTGGGAGCAGTCCGAGGACCTGAAGGAAGAGGAGTTCTTCCGCGCGGTGACGCTCGGGCTCTTCGACTACATGCGGAAGAGCTTCTCACGCGGCTATGTCGTGAGCCTGTCGGGCGGCGCCGACTCGGCCGTCTGCACGGTGCTCGTCGCGGCCATGGTCGAGCGCGCGATCGCCGCCCTCGGCCTCGATGGCCTGAAGGCAAAGCTCGGCTACATGGGGTCGCTCGCTGCGGCGACGACCGCCGAAGAGGTCACGCGCCACCTGCTGACGACCGCCTATCAGGCCACGAAGAACAGCGGCGACGTGACACGTGACGCCGCTCGCGCCGTCGCCGTGGCCTGCCACGCGAGCCACTACGAGCTCGACATCGAGGCCCTCGCGAGCGGCTACGTGTCCCTCATCGAGGGGGCCATCGGGCGGCCGCTGACCTGGCAGTCGGACGACGTGACGCTTCAGAACATTCAGGCCCGCGCCCGCGCGCCCGGCATCTGGATGTTCGCGAACCTGCGCGGAGCGCTGCTCATCGCGACCTCGAACCGCTCGGAGGCGGCGGTCGGCTACACGACGATGGACGGGGACTCGGCTGGAGGGCTGTCGCCGATCGCGGGCGTGGACAAGGCCTTCATCCGCAGCTGGCTCCGCTGGATGGAGACGACCGGCCCCGACGGCTTCCACCCCCTCCCGGCGCTGTCGGCCGTGACAGCACAGCAGCCGACCGCCGAGCTGCGGCCCGCCGACCGCCACCAGACGGATGAGGCCGATCTGATGCCCTACGACCTGCTCGACGCGATCGAGGACGCCGCCATTCGGGACAAGCAGGACCCGACCGAGACGTGGCGCCTGATGCGGGTGCAGTTCCCGCAGATTCCAACCGCGCAGCTGACGGTCTGGGTCGAGCGGTTCTTCCGCCTCTGGAGCCGCAACCAGTGGAAGCGCGAGCGCTACGCCCCGGGCTTCCACCTCGACGACAAGAACCTCGACCCGAAGAGCTGGTGCCGCTACCCGATCCTGTCGGGCGGCTTCGCGCGCGAGCTCGCCGACATGCGCGCGTGGGTGGCCGGACACGAGCCACAGGCTTGACCCTCCGTCTCGGAAGGCCACCGCCACGCCTCCATTCAGGGAGGCCCAGGCGCGCGGCCGGTCGAGGCGGCCATCGCCGTCACAAACGCCCCGGCGATGCCGCCCGTCAGCGCCAGACGTAGTCCGGGCAGAGCGTCCCGAAGCTCTCGCGGGCCTGCTCGAAGGCCGCCTTGCAGCCCAACTCGAGGGCTGGCTCGACCGCGGCACCCTGGGCCTCGAGCTGTCGCTGCCAGGACCCGACGAGCTTCTCGAAGGCTGCGCGCTGGGTCAGGCGCTGCGTTTCTGGCACACGCCCGAGGCAGCCCTCGGCGGCGCGGATGTATCGGTCGCACGCGGCGAGCCCGATGGTCGGGAAGGCCGGCATCGCGACCGGTGCGGCCCCGCCAGCTGCCTCTGCAGCGGGCGGCGGCGCTGGCTCGGCGAGTGCGATGGTGGCCTCGCCCGCCGGGATTGGAGCGGGCGCGGGGGACGGGGAGGCCTCGGTGCCCTTGAGGGTCGGGGCGGCGGGCTCGGGGGCCGCGCGCGGACGGCGGGCCTCCGTTGGATCGGCTGAAGCGGGCGCTGTGACAGGCGTGGGGACGGCCGCGACGGACGGGGCCTCAGCGGGCGGGGCTGGCTTCTCACAGGCGGCGACGAGCGCAAACACCGGCGCGATGAGGAGGCTTGGGCGGGGCTGTCGGCGCATGGCGTCGTCCTGTGCGGAGCGGAGGGGGCGGCCTCGGGCGGAGGAGGTCGGGACAGGGCGCGGGAACAAGCGACGCGCCCTCCCCCTTCCCGACCCGCCCGCGGCCAGGTCAGATCTGCGAGCGGCGCGCGGTGGCGAGCGCGTCGTGGATCATCTCGTGGCGCAGCTTCTCATCCTGCCACGCCTGCTGCATGTGGGGCGAGAGCGCGGACATCGGGTCGAAGTACGTGAAGAGGCGGCCCTCCTTCACAGCGGGCGCGGCGTAGACCGAGATGCCAGTCTCCTGATCGTAATGCTCGAAGCTGTGCGCGTCGCGCTTGCCGCCGCCACCGAGGGCGTCGACGACGAAGGTCGGCGTGTTGAAGCCGGCCTGCGCGCCGCGAAGGCGCTTCTCGAGGCGGATCGCGGTGGCGACGGTCGTGCGCAGCGCCTCGACGCCCTTCACGAGGTCGTGGACGTAGACGTAGTACGGGTGGACGTTGATGTAGCTGAGGCGCCGCGCGAGCAGCGTCATCGTCTCGGGCGTGTCGTTGACGCCACGCTGGAGCACGCTCTGGTTGCGGACGTAGATGCCGCGCTCGTGCAGCGCTGCGGCCGCGTCCTGCGAGAAGCCCGTGATTTCGTTCGGGTGGTTGAAGTGCGTGTGCAGCACCACATCCTTGCCCGCCTTGCGCGCCTTCTCGTGGACCTGGGTCAGCGCCTCGAACCAGGGGTCGCCAGGTCGGATGCGCATCGGGACGACTGCGAGGCCCTTGGTGGCGAAACGGAAGCGCCGGATGTGCGGGATGGCGATGAGGGCGTCGCCGATTTCGAGGATCTGCTGCGGCTTCAGGCGGTACGAGTCGCCGCCCGAGATGACGACGTCCTCGAGCTCGGGGCGCTCGGCCATGTAGCGGAAGGCCTGCGCCCAGCGGCTCTGGTCGGCCTTCAGCGAGACCTTCTCCACGATGTCGGTGTCAAGGCCGACCGCGTACGAACGTGTGCAGAAGCGGCAATAGACAGGGCACGTGTCGAGCGCGAGGAAGAGGGCCTTGTCGGGGTAGCGGTGGGTGAGCCCGGGGACTGGGGCGTCACCCTGTTCGTGGAGGGAGTCGAGCGTCAGCATCGGGTGATCGGGCTCGATCTCCGACGCGACAGGCAGGAACTGGAGGCGGGTCGGGTCCGTGTAGGGGCGGCTCCAGTCGATGAGCGACAGGAGATACGGGCTGATGCGCACCGCCATCGGGGCCTTCGCGAAGCCCGCCTCGACGTCGGCCATGAAGCGGTCGTCGACGAGCTCGCGGACCGAGTCCATGAGCTTCTTAGGGCTCGTGATCGCGTTCTTCTCCTGCCACATGTAGTCGCCGAAGGTCTCGGCGTCGACGTCGCGCCAGGCCGGAATCTGCTGCCAGAAGGCGTCGCGGCGGACGTCGCGGTGGGCGAGGTCATGGGCCTCGACCGGGGGCTTCAGGTGACGGACGTGCGGGGTGGCCGCGGCGTCGAGGGGCGGGAGCTCGAGGGGCTGGGTCGACATGGAGGTCTCCTGCAGACGGGGGGTCGGCCTGACGCCCGGGACTTCGGGCGGGTCGACGCGGGTCGGGTTGAGCGCAGGCTGGCTGCGCGGGAGATGAGGCGGCAGGGGGCGACGGCGTGGTGACGCGTCAGGCAGCGCTGCGCGAGGCGGGAGCCGCCACGTCAGGCTGGTGAAGCACGGTGCCGAGGAACCACATCGAGGCGGAAGGTGTCACACCGCGCGGCCCCGAGGCAAGCCCGCCGACCGACGGTGACGGGATTTGCCCGCGCCGGGACTGAATGCGCGTTCATTCAGTGGCGGTCGCGTCCCGCTCCGCGTCCGTTGCGGCCTCGCGGCCCGACCGGGGGCCGAAGCACGACGATTCGGGCGGGATGGCGCAGGCCAGCGCAGGCCAGCGCCGAGCTGGCAACCGGGGCCAAGGTGCGCTAGCCTCGCCGCCGCAGCCTGTCGCCCGGAGTTCCACCATGCCGCATCACCGTCTGCTCGTGCCAGCCCTCCTCGCCAGCGTCCTCGCCCCGCTGCCAGCCCTCGCGCGCGAGCGCGGAGATGAGGCAACCTGCGAGCTAGCCCCCGCCCTCGGAGCCCTCGGACGGCTCGCCGCGATAGCTGGCGATGGCCCGACGGGCGCGACCCTCGGGGTGACGACGACGCCGACCTCGGTGGCGATCGGTCCCATGGGTGCGGCCCCGCTGCTCGCGATCACCTGCGACGGCGCGACGCTTCCGGCCCATGGCGGTCGGCACGCGCGCGGACCTGGCTGGGCGCTGGCCCGCGGACGCCACGCGACGTCGCTCGACCTCGCCCCGGGGGCTCTCTTCCGGGAAGGCGTGCACATCCTCGTCCTCGACGACGGCGGGCTCTCCGTGAGCCTCTCGGAGACAGCGACGTCCCCCGCCCAGCCGCGGCCAGCGACGCTCGTCTACGCACGCGAGCTGCGCGCGACGGGGGACCTCGTCGAGCGCGAGACGCGGCGCGTGGGCTGCGGCTGCGAGCGGGTCACGACCCCCGACGGGCGCAAGACCGAGCGGCCGCTCGAGACGCCAGCGGCCCGCTGAGGCTGCCCCCGAACCGACCCAACCAGCCCCCCCCGGTGCCCGGGCCGACCCCCATGCCCCCAGGCCGCCGCGGCCCGG
>SYAK01000092.1 GCA_005788935.1 Pseudomonadota bacterium | reverse complement strand
TGCGGGCGGGGCTCCGGCGGGCACAGCGAGGCGGCCCCCTACTGGCGTGGGGGCACCTTGGGGCCGTGCGGACCTGCTGTGTCAAAGAGCGGTGACACCAAGGGCGACGTGACCGGGTGGCAGCCCGGCTGGTCAGACTGTGGCTTGGGGCCGGCTCCTGAGGCCCTCGAGCATCGTCACGGTCGCGACCGTCAGCGTGAGGTGGATGGCTCTGAGGAGCTCCTTCCACGGGGTGGTGCGGGTTGACTCTGCGCGGAGCGTTACGCTCCGGAACAAAGTCAGCATGTTGTACACCAGCCGGCGCAGGAGCTGGACCACGAGCATGCCCTGCGGCGCGAGGATGAACGGTCTGTCGTCCTCGCGGAGGATGCGGTCCCAGATGTTATGGTTCTCGTTCTCGACCGCCCAGCGGCGGCGGAGCAGCGTCAGCCACGCATCGGGCTTCAGCCTCGATACCACCAGACTGGACAGATAGTACTTATTCTCAGTGGTTATGCGCCCAGAGCCCTTGTCCGCGCGAACCGTCTCGACCCTCAGGATCGTGCGCAGGTGGGTCCAGCCGAGGTAGCCCTCGACGCCGCCCTCCGAGGGGAGCGTATGCTGGAAAAGGCGGCGCGTGACCACGTTGGCGCCTTCGACTCGGACCTGCTCCACAGTTGGGGTCAGGTCCGAATTGAGGAGGCATCGACGGGCTTCGGCCATGAGCTCCGGCTGGTTCTCTGCGAGCACGAAAACATCGTCGAGACCGTTGCTTCGGACCCACGACGCGTTGCCGAGGCTGCGCCCGCCGGCGTCGTACATGAGGACGTCGAGGTGCCCACGCCAGCGCTCGAGGAGGGCCGCTCCCGCCATCTGGAACGCACTGACCTCATTGCTCTTTGGAGGGCTCGGGAAGGCATCGAGGCACGGACACCCATCGGCCGAGGCCAGACACGTCGTGATCGTCCGGACGACCGTGCGCCCCTGTTGGCGTTGGCCGTACTTTACCTCGGCCTCCGGGCTGTCGAACATCCAGGTCGCCGTATGCTTGCCGTCCATCGAGGCGACGCGGAGCGGCAGGTTGTGGCGGAGCTGCCTGCGACGGAGGGCCTGCTCGAGCATGCGCTGAATGAGCCCCCGGATCTCATCGACATCGAGGCGCACGAGGACGTCCCGCAGCGTCGTGTCGAGCACCCGCGTCGGCAGCCTGAGCAGCCTGCGGGCGCCGTCCCCGAGCGACTCCGAGAGGCTCTCGACTTCGGCGAGGCCCTTGGCCCCTGAGGCGATTCCCGCGATGACCATCGTCAGGAGGCGCCTCATCGACCACCTCGACCGCCGCACCCTTGGGTCCCTCAGCGACTCGAGCGGCAGCTCGGCGAGCCGCGCCGCGAGGAGGTTCGCCATCGGCCTGACGAGCCGAGTTCGGCCCGCCTTCTGAATCAAACTCATAGGTTATGTCTCCGTGATTGCGTGGAACGCAGCGCTCCCGCATGATCACCGTCGCGCCCTCTCTGCGATCTCGAGCGCCGGGCCTGCCAGCCTGTACGCCCTTGATGTCGCTAAGCAATTTGCGCTCCAAACCGCAGAAGGGCGTTCTTTCAGCAACAAAACATGTGGCGGGCGGCTCGGTGGTCGCCTTGCGAAGTTGTGCGCGGTCGAGACCACCGCTGACGTTGCCGTCGCCGCCCGCGAGTTCTCAGGGCCCGAGACCCAAGGCTCGGCCTCTTGGCCAATCGCTACTGGCGGTTTCTCGCGGCACGGCGCGCAGGCCGAATCCATGCGGCCCCGACGGGAGAGGCTTGACGCGCCCGAGGGCGCCGCGTAGGGGACGCCCACCATGACGGGTTTCCTGATCGGCCTCGGTCTGGGTGTCCTTGGCGTCCTCCTCTGGATGACGCGCACACAGGCGTCCCTTCGGATGCTCGTATCGGACCGGCATCTCGAGGCCCTCGTCACGGCCTGGGGGCAGGTGCGGCAGGGCGCGGCCGCCGAGACCTTCCTGCAGGTCGGCCTGTCGCGCCAGGGGGCGCGTCTTCACGCGACGCTGGGCCGCGGTGTTCCGACCGTCGGTCTCCCCTGGGTTGCGGCGGTGATCGCCGAGCTCGCGGGGAGTCATCCCGCCGAGGGAGAGGCTGGCGTCTCGGTCACGACCCACGGGTCGCGTGCGCTGTCGCTCGCTGCGCCAGACACCCTTCCGCCTGCCCCTCCCGACCTGTCCGGACTCCGCGAGGCTGTCGCCAACCGCATGAAATCCATGCGTCTCATCGCGTCTCGCTGAACGGCTGCCCCCCAAGACGGAGAGATCCCGCCATGGCCAACCCGCTCCACATGACCGACGCCGACCTCGCCCGCGCCCCTTCGGGTGGTCGCCCGCGCTCGCCGCACCTGCCGTTCGGGGACCGTCGCGAGGCCCCCTGGTACGGGCGCCACATCCTCAGCACGCGCCAGTTCTCGCGCGACGACATCGCCTATGTGTTCGGGGTCGCGAAGGAGATGCGCGAGATGACCGGGCGCATCGGGTCCTTCGACCTGCTGAAGGGCAAGGTCGTCGCGAACCTGTTCTACGAGCCCTCGACACGCACGGCCTCGAGCTTCCTCGCCGCGACCTACCGGCTCGGCGGCGCGATGATCCCGATCAACGAAGTCCGCTACTCCTCGGTCGCCAAGGGCGAGTCGC
Organism: Pseudomonadota bacterium; assembly: GCA_005788935.1. Next base: position 1,320 of record SYAK01000092.1, on the reverse strand, counting down.
TGCCCGACACGATCCGGACCCTCGAGGCCTACGCCGATTGTGTCGTGCTGCGTCACCCGAGCGTCGGGGCCGCCGCTCAGGCGGCGTCGGTCGCCACGAAGCCCATCATCAACGCGGGCGACGGGGTCGGCGAGCACCCGACGCAGGCGCTGCTCGACCTCTTCACGATCCAGTCCGAGCTCGGGCGGCTCGAGGGGCTGACGGTCACGCTGCTCGGTGATCTTCGCCACGGGCGCACGGTGCACTCGCTCGCGCGGCTGCTTGGTCTCTTTGATGTGCGTCTCCAGTATGTCTCGCCGCCGCAGCTGGCGATGCCGGCCGAGCTCGTCGAGGAGCTCGGGGCGCTCGGCGTGACGCAGCGGGTCGTCGGCAGTCTCGACGAGGCCCTCGCGTCGACGGACGTCCTCTACGCGACCCGCGTCCAGAAGGAGCGCTTCGCGTCGGAGGCCGACTACGCGGCGGTCGCGGGTGGCTGCGTCATCGACAGCACCGTCATGGCGCGCGCCCCGCGTGGCATGGTGTTGATGCACCCGTTCCCACGCGTCGACGAGATCGCGACCGAGGTCGACGCCGACCCGCGCGCCGCCTACTTCCGGCAGATGGAGAACGGCCTCTACGTGCGGATGGCCCTGCTCGCGATGGTGCTCGGCAAAGCCTGACGAGACGTCAGGTGACCTGGCTCGTACGCTGACGAGGCGTCAGCCGATTCCGACCGCGACCTGTCGCGCGCACGACGCTTGACAGAATGTCAGAACATCCTGAACTCCGCCGCAGGAGCCCTCATGACGACCGTGCCCTTCTTCGAACGCCTCGCCGCCCGTGCCGAGGCCGTCGGCTCCTTGCTGTGCCCCGGGCTCGACCCGCGGCTGCCACCTGGGACAGCCGACGTCCACGCGGCGCTGCTCGCGCACGCGCGGCGGATCCTCGAGGCCACGCGCGGGTTGGCACTCTGCTACAAGCCGAACGCGGCCTTCTACGAGGTCCACGGGGCCGAGGGCTGGCGCGGGCTCGCCGATGTCGTGTCGCTCTTGCAGGCCGAAGCCCCCGTCATCGTCGACGCCAAGCGCGGCGACATCGGCTCGACGGCCGAGGCCTACGCGTCCGCGCTCTTTGACGGGCTCGGGGCGGACGCCATCACGGTGTCGGCCGGGCTCGGGCCCGATGGCCTCAAGCCCTTCCTCGGGCGGCCGGACCGAGGTGTCTTCGCCCTGCTTCGCACCTCCAACCCCGGGGCCGACCTCGTGCAGGAGGCCCCACTCGCGACCGGGCTGCCAGCCTGGCGCGGTCAGCTCGGGTGGCTCGAGGCGCTGCGCCGGGAGC
>SYAK01000091.1 GCA_005788935.1 Pseudomonadota bacterium | reverse complement strand
CGCGGGGGGGTGCGCGGAGGCGCGCCGAGCGGCGGCGACTCCTGACCGGGCGCAGCCGTATGGCACACGGGGAGAGGCGACGGCAAGCCTCGGGCCCGAGCCGAGGCGCTCCGAGCGCCCGCTTGGTGGGGAATGTGCCGTTTGCAGGCCCCCGAGGCCCAAAGGCCGGCGAGGTCCGAGCGCGTGCTCGGGTCGAGCGGCAACCAGGCGAGGCCCGGAGGGGAATCGACTCGTCCGCGGAGAAGGCTGCGTCAGGAGCCTCAGGTCACCTGGCGCCCCGCGCAGAGACGTACGGGGCGCGCCCCGCGAGGGTCGGTGACTCAGCCTGATCGAGCAGGAAGCGCGCGAGGGCGTCCCGGCTGATGTGGCCCACCTCGGGGCGATCGAAGCGGATCGCGAGCGACGCGTCGGGGCGCTCGCGCAGGCGCGGAGGCCGGGCGAGGACCCAGCGCAGGCCGCTCGCGAGGAGGGCGTCGCGCTCCGCGAGCTTGTCCTCGGTGACGGGCCTCGCGATAAGCTGCGCGAGCCCCCAGCGCAGGCGCTGGCGGAGGCTCCGGCGCTCGTCTGGCAGCGGGACGAGCGCCCCGGAGAGCGCCACGATGGTGCCGACCCCGTGGATGTGGCACGCCGAGACGACGTGCCGCATCGACTTGGCCGCGAGGATGATGGAGCGTCGCGAGGGGCCTAGCGCCACGATGACCGCCTCGCTCCCGGCGACGAGCGACGTGACCGACGCCAGCTCGCGAGCGTCTCCCCGCACGATCACGACCCCCGACCGCTGCAGCGACGCAGGCGGCTCGCCGCGCACGAGCGCTCGTACCTCGTGACCTCGCGCGAGGGCGGCCGCGACGACGCGCGCGCCTGTCCGCCCCGCGGCACCGAGGACCGCGAGGCGCATCAGGAGGGACCCGCATCGCCGCGGCGGTCGAACTGGCGAACGGACGCCGGCGCCATCGTCGCGTAACCCCCTTGAGGTCTTTGTCAGTAAAGAAAGATGAAGCCGCCGGCCGTCAGCGCCGAGCGGATGTCGCCCAGCCCGAGCGTCAGGGTCAGTTCCTCACCGCGCTCGAGGCGGCGGGCGCTTCGGAAGTCGCTCTCGGCGTAGTCCGGCTGGGCCCCGCAGAGGGCGTCGGTGGCCTCGACCTGCGTCTGCTGCCACGCGTAGAGGCACGCGTTGCCGACGTTGCCGCTGGTGTCGCCCTGCGTCATGCAGTCCCAGCGGCAGCGGTCGAACTCGCCCTCGGCCGCCTCGGGGCAGGCGGCGGCGCACTCGGCCGCGGCGGCCTCTCCAGCCGCGATGCGCTCGGTGTTGGCCTCGATGCAGGCCTTGACCTCGGGCGTGTCCCAGCCCTCGCCGAGCCGCCGGTCGCGGCACAGGGCGTTGTCGATGCCGCGGGCCCACGCGCCGAGGTCGGTCAGGGTGAAGTCGGCGAGCGCGTAGGGGACGCCCTGGATGTCGCGCAGCATCACGCCCTCCGCCTCGGCGTCCTTGACGTAGCGTACCGCGTACGACGAGACGAGCGTGAAGCTGCTCAGCAGCGGGCCGGGCTCGGCGCTGCTGCCGTTGATGAAGTCACCGAGGGTCGCGACGGGCGGCAGCGTGGCGAGGGTCCCCTCGGGGGCAACGACGACCACGCCGAAGGCCACGCGGCTCGGGTCAACTGGCCGCTCGCTGCCGCCGCCCTCGCTCCAGGACTGCAGCGTCACGCCAAGCATGGCGACGCTCGGCGGCGCGATGAGCGAGGCGTCGAAGGCGGCTGGAAGCTCGCGTCCGATCGCGTCCGAGGCGGCGGCCTCGATGAGGACTGTCTGATTGTCGTCGAGCAGGTTGAGCCACAGGACTCCAACCTCAAGCGGCTCTGGAGCGGCCTCAAGGGCCGCCGACACCTGACCGGCCACCTCGAGCAGCGGCGCCTCCGGCTCGACCGCGTCGCCCGTGGAGGGCGTCTCGCCAGTCGGCGGCCCGCCGTCGTCCGGACGGGTCACCGGGGCTTCGGCGGCCTCGCCTGGGCGGTCCCTCGGGGTGTCGACGCCAGGCGGGTCGACGCGGACGGTACCCGACACGGGTCCCGTCGACGTGTCGCAGGCGGTCAGGCAGATGCAGGCGGCGCTGGCGGTGAGGATGCGCATGAACGGACTCCTGGCTGGATGGCGGTCTCGCGGGCGGCGGTACCGGATGACGCGCTCGGAAGACCCGGCCGTAGACACCCGACCGACTCCGTCAATGGCCGCGCTCCAAAATCGCAGGCGAGCAGGCCCGACTGGCGCGTCAGCCTCAGGGCATGCCTGCCGCCGCCACGAGGCCGTCTCCGACGATGCGCGACTCCTGGATGCGAAGCGCGGTGTCGTCATCAACGACGTCGGAGTGGCAGGCGGCCTTCTCGACCTCGGCGCCGACGACCTTGCGGGTCTTGCTGGCGAGGCGATGCAGCTCTTCGGCTGGCAGCACGCCGCGCTTCTCGAGGACCTCGCGCTGCTCGGCGGTCAGGGCAGGCGACTTCAGCACCTTCAGGCGCTGCGAGGCCGCGTCCTTGCCGCTCTGGAACTCCTGGATCTCCTTCGAGATACGCACCGAGCACCAGTCGTGGCCGCACATCGCGCAGAAGTCCGTGTCGACGTCGAGATCCTCGTCGTGGAGCGCGCGGGCGTACTCGCCGTCGAAGGCGAGCTCGAAGTGCTTCTCCCAGTTGAGCGCGGCGCGGGCCTTCGTCAGCGCGTCGTCGCGGTCGCGCGTACCCGGGATGCCGAGCGCCACGTCGGCCGCGTGGGCTGCGATCTTGTAGGCGATGCAGCCCTGCTTGACGTCGTCCTTCTTCGGGAGGCCGACGTGCTCCTTCGGGGTCACGTAGCAGAGCATCGACGCGCCATGCCAGGCGGCCGCGGTGGCGCCGATGCAGCTCGT
>SYAK01000090.1 GCA_005788935.1 Pseudomonadota bacterium | reverse complement strand
GGGTCGCGCGAGCGGGTCGGTCGAGGGGTCCCACGCCAGGGTCGTCCGAGGTGGCGGTTCCGGCGGGAGCGGCGCCGTGAAGCCGTCGGCGCGTGCGGTCGGCGCGCGCGGCGCATCTCCGGGCAAGCCACCCCGTGGCTCCGGCCCGGGCTGGCCCGAGGCGGTCGGTCCACCGCGGAACGGGGTCGTTGCCGTCTTGCGGCTGTCGAGATGCGCCGCGACCTGCTGCTCGAGCGCGAGCACCCAAGGGTCGAGGCGGCGGTTCGGCGTCACGCGTTGCAGGGTGGCCCGCGCCAGCACCGGTGATTGCAATTGCAACAATTGCAGCTCGGCCAGCTGAAGCCGCGCCGCGTCGCGCGTCACCTCGTCGGGACGGATCGACTCGAGGCGCATCAGCACGTGCGAGAGCGCCTGCATCGCTTCGCGCTCGGGGGTCGCGCCGAGGCTCTCGGCGAGCAGCTCGTGGGCCTCAAGATGGCGAGGTGCCAGGCGGGTCGCCTCCTCGAGCCAGCCACGCGCCCCGCGCGGGTCGTCGAGCTCGCGCAGGGCGGCCCGTCCGAGGTCGACGAGCAGCCCCGTCCGTCGTCGCTGTGCGGCCTCGTCACTCGGCGGGGCGCGGCGCAGCTCGGGGAGGCGCAGGGCCCCGACGCGCAGGTAGTCCGACCACATGCCGAACTGCTGATGCAGCCCCATCAGCAGCGCCGCCCGCTCTTCGAAGCGGCTCGAGCCAGGGGCCTCACCGAGCGCCGTCTCGAGCGGGGAAATCGCGTCCCAGGGCAGGCCGAGCGAGACATACATCGCCGCGACGCGGTGCAACACGCGGGCGCGCGGTTCCCCCGGGACGGCGCGCTCGGCGCTGTCGAGCAGCTCGGCCACGAGCCACTGGCGCTGCTCGGGGTCCGGGGCGGTGCGCTCCAGCAGGCGCAACGCTTCTTCATGATCGGGCTCGCGCGCCAGCACCGCCAGCACCGAGCGCAGGGCTCCAGCCGTGTCGCCGCGCAGCAGCAGCGCCTCGGCCTTGAGCGTCTGCCCCTCGCTCCACTCCGCTGACGCAGCCGGAATGAGCTCGATGAAGCGCAGGGCGAGGGCTGGGTCGCGGGCGCGCACGGACAGGCTCGCGAGCTCGCGCAGCGACGCATCGCCGAGGCGCGCGAAGTCACCCGCCCGCCACAGGATGCGCCGCGCCCGCCCGGGATCCGCGAGCAGCTCGAGCGAGACCTGGGCGAGGCGGATGATGACCCGCAGCACCCGCGGGGTGTCCTGCGGCGGCAGCGCGCGCAGGGCCTGCTCAAGGATGCGCACGGCCTCGGCGGCGTGCCCGTCACCCGCCTCGACGTCGGCGAGTGCCATCTGCGCGTCGAGGTCGTCGGGGGCGGCCTCGAGGACCACCCGCAGCAGCACGCGCGCGTCCTCGGGCTCACCGCGTTCGAGGGCGAAACGCGCGAGGCGAAGGCCCGCGTCCCGGGTCCGGGTCTGCGAGCGGGCCGAGAACAGCAGCCGCTTGTAGAGCGGCATCGCGGTCCGCATGTCGGCCTCGGCCGCGGCCATCGCGATGCGCTCCGACAGCGCCTCCTCGTGGTCGGGCGCGCGCCCGAGGACCCGCTCGAGGGCGAGGCGGGCCTGCTCGGGCGCAAAGTCCCGCAGGCAGTCGGCGACGGCCAGATCGGCCGCGGTCGCGTCCTCGCGCTCGCCTGGCCCGGTGAGCGCGGCGGCGAGACGCTCGAAGTACATCGCGGCCTCCTCGGGCCGGCCGCGCGCGCGTGCGATGGCTCCAAGGCCGCAAAGGGCCTGCGGATAGTCGCCGTGTTTCTCGAGCAGCTGGAAGCAGACGCGCTCGCCCTCGTCGAACAGGATCGGCTGGGATGCGGAGATGCCGATGAGGCGCTCGGCGAGGAAGCCGGGACGCAGCGGTCCGTCGACCGCGCGGTAGACCTCGCTGAGCGCGTCCCGGAACTGCCCGGCCGCGATGAGGCGGTCGATCTGCCCATGATGGCGCTTGAGCTCGAGGTCCTCGATGAAGCGCTCGAAGGCCGTCTGGACGATGTCCCCGCCGTCGGGGGCGAGGGTGATGACCTCGCGCTGCCGCGTCGTGGCCGAGGCGAAGAGCGCCGTGAAGCGGCCCTCGCGCAGCTCGACGCCGCGGGACTCGAGCCCCTGCACGTCCGGGACCTTCCAGCCGAGGCTCGCGAGGGCGAAGGCGAGCGCGCGGCGCACCAGCCGGAGCCGGGCGGTCGTCAGCGTGCGGTCGACCACGAGCTCGGGCGGCAGCGCGTCGAGGATGCGCCCCGCGAGCAGCGGCCACGGCGCATCGACCGGGCCGTAGACGCGCAGCTGGTAGAGCGACAGCTGAAGCAGCGGCTCACCTGTCAGCGGGTCGCGTTCGTCGGCGACGAGGCGGGCTCTCACGGTGTAGCGGGTGCCGCTGTCGGTCCGCCCCACGAGGACGAGTGCGTCGTCGCGCGCGCTGCCGCCGATGGCCCCACCTGTCGCCCGATAGAGCCAGTCGAGGGCGAGGCGCGCGTCGATGCGCAGCGCGAGCTCCTCGGCGACGCCGCGCTGGTGGCGGAAGCGTTCGAGCCCGTCGCGGAAGTCGAATGGCCAGGCGACGTGCGGCAGGCCGAAGGCCAACTCGACGAGCTCGGCGCCGCCTGGCAGCGGGGCCCGCTCGAGTACGACCGCGAGCCGCTGCCCTTCGATCCGCAGGCTCCAGGCAGGGCCCGACAGCACCCGCGCGACCGCGCTCGGGGCGAGATCGCGCAGTCGCCCGAGGCTGGCGGAGGGTGCGAGCGTCGGAGGGCCGGCGTCACCGACGCGCCCGGGTTCGGGCGATCGGCCGCGAGCCCGCGCGACCTCGTCGTCAGCGGGCACGGTGGAATGGCGGGACGCGGTCATGACGCGCCAGCCTATACCAGTTTCCGGTCCCGCGGCGCGCATTTCTGTCACGCCGCCCCGCGCCCCGTCCAGGGCGCCCCGCCTCCCACCGGGCTCTGCGTCCGCGCTTCCGCCACCTGCGCCCAGGTGCTAACGTGTCGCGCGTGCGTTCCTCGCCCCAGCCTGTCGCGTCTCCTCGTCGCGTCGTCGTTGTCCTCCTGGCCGTCCTCGTGGCGACGTCGGGGTCCTGGCGGGCCGCGCGGGCGTCCCATTTCGACGTGCATGGGTTCACCGCCCGCGCCATTGCACGGGCTGGCGCCCTCGTCGCCCTCGGCCACGACTTCGAGTCTGCGTACTACAATCCTGCCAACATGCTCTCGCGCAAGCGCGTTCACCTCGGCTTCGGCTTCGACCTGGTCGCGCCGAGGCTCGCGGTGCGGCAGGTCGCGGGTGACACAGCGGTGCGCTCGCCCGACACCGGGCTCGGCTTCCACCTCGGCCTCTCGGTCCCGCTCGGCGGGATCCTTGCGGACCGTGTCGCCTTCGGCTTCGCGCTCCAGCATCCGCTGACGAGCGGCACCTCCGTCACGAGCCGCGATCCCTCGGTCGCGCACTTCACGCGCCACCAGGACACCTCGGATCGCCTCGTCCTCGCGGCGGGCCTCGCCGTCGAGTTGCACCCGCTGCTGCGTCTCGGCGCCGGACTCCAGCTGCTCGCGGCGCTCGACGGCCGGGTCTCGGCGTCGCTCTCGCTCGCCGAGGGACGCTTCAACCAGGAGTCGATCGACATCGCGCTGACCCCGAGCCTCGGCCCGACGCTCGGCCTGTCGTTTGGTCCGGTGGCGGGCCTGCGGGCGGGCGTCGCGTGGCGCCACCGACTGGAACTCGATTATGCGTTGCCAGTATCCGTTCGGATCGAAGAGGTCGGCGATCTCGACGTGACCGTCCGAGGCACGTCACTTTACACGCCCTCCCAGCTCGCACTCGGTCTCGGCTGGGAGTCCGCGCCAGCTGGCACCCCCGGCGTCTCGCTCGAGGCCGGTCTCACCTTCGAGTTCTGGCAAGGGGCCCCGCCTGTCGGCGCCGACTTCGCGTTGATCCTCGATGACAGCGCGTTGCGCCCACCGAGCCCGGACGCACCCGAGGGAGAGGCCATCCTGCGCCACACGGCGTCCGCTGTCGAGGCTGGCGCGCGCGACACGACCACGCTTCGCCTCGGTGCCGAGTGGAGGCTCGCCGAGGCACCGCTCGCCCTCCGCGGCGGCTACGCCTTTCGCCCGACGCATCTGCCGCGCCCGGTGCGCGCGTCGAACCTCCTCGACAGCGACAGCCACGTGGCGAGCCTCGGCGCGGGCGTCACCTTCGGCGACCCCTTCGACGACGCGCAGAGCCCGGTGCATCTCGATGTCACCGGATCGCTGACAGCCCTCGCGCGCCGCTCGGTCGTGAAGCTTGACCCGCCGTACACGGCTTACGAGGCCTCCGGGCTGGTGTGGGCCCTCACCGTCGATCTGCGCCACGACTACGACTGAGCATCCCCGAGGCCCAGGCGCGCCGTCAGCGCGGTGAGAGACGGGCTCGCGGGCGCATCGATCGCGAACGTGAAGAACGCCTCGCCGCGCGCTGGTGGGCCGAGGTTCAACAGCACCGCGGGCAGGCCTCGCGCGTGGGCTTCGCGCACAAAGCGCAGCCCCGACTGCACCGCGAGCGAGCTACCGACCACGAGCATCGCCGAGGCCGTATCGATCGCGGTCCGCGCGGCTGTCACCCGGGCCGCAGGGACGCTCTCGCCGAAGAAGACCACGTCGGGCTTCAGCACCCCGC
>SYAK01000008.1 GCA_005788935.1 Pseudomonadota bacterium | reverse complement strand
TGACCTTCTCGGCGAGTGCGCGCCAGACCGCGAGCCCGCTGCCACCCGACGAGACCTTTGCGCTGCCGGCTGGCTGGCTGGCCGCCGATCGTCCGCGGGTCTGGCCGATGATCCGCGAGGTGCTCGGCGACAGCCTCGCGCCGTGGGCCGGGGGGCGAGATCCCGCGACCGAACCTCCCGCCGAAGCCGCCGAACCAGCCGCCGAGTGAGGCGGTCCGCGGCCCCTGACGCTGGCGTCAGAGTCGCGCGGCGAGCCCGAGGCCGAGGTAGAGGACGTTCTTGAAGCCGCCCGAGACCCGCAGCGACAGCACATCGCCGAGGTCGACCTCGAGCCCGCCCGTCAGGTGCAGTATGGGCAGCACGCGGGTCGGCAGGTCGAGCGTCTGGCGCGAGGCGGTCGGCCAGTGAGCACAGTTTGCGGCTGGGGCGGCGCAGTCCGGCAGGACCTCGTCGGTCGTCACGTCGCCCACGAGCATCGCGACCCCAAGCCCGCCGCCGAGGAACGCCCGCACCGGGCCGGCTTCGTACTGGCTGCGGTAGGTCGCGTCGAGCGTCAGCATGTGCAGGCCCGACACGACGTGCAGCGCCGACTCGGGCGTGGACAGCCGCGTCTGCCAGTTGCCGCCCGCGGGGACGAGCGGCATCCAGGCCGCCTCGAAAGACCAGACCTTGGCATGGGTGGCGCCTGTCTCGAAGGCCAGCGCGGCCGATCCCTGAGCGTACGACGGGTGGGCCGCGAAGAAGGCGCCGAGCAGCGCGTCGGGCAGGCCGATCCAGCGCCCGCTCGCGACGAGGGCCTGACGCGACCGGTCGCCGTCGCTGGCACGCGCGTCCACGCCCGCCGAAACGGGGGCGACGCCGTCGGGTGCGCCAGCCTCGGGGCGCGCGTGCGGGTCCGTGGCGCCAGGCGCTGGTGGGGGTGCCGGGACTTCGGTCCGGAGCAGGGTCGCGCCCTCGAGGTCATCCACAATCGGGCCCGCGGCCCGCGCCGGGCTGAGCGCGAGGAGCAGCGACGCGATCGCCACGGGGACGGGGGCACAGGTCGGCGGTGGAGAACGGAGGCGCATCGTGAGCATGATGGCCGGCCTCGGCCCGCATGACAAGTGCGTTGACACCTCCGCGTGCGTCGTGATAGCCGCTCCGCCCACGCAGCGCTCCCGATCCGGGTCCGCGCTGCGCACAGGGGCGTCGTCAAGTGGCAAGACTCGGGTTTTTGGTTCCCGCACTCGCAGGTTCGAATCCTGCCGCCCCTGCTCGCATCGTTCCCGCTCCTGATCCGCCCCCCGCTCCAGGCCGGTAACCGCCGTCGACATCCGGCGCCCTGGCCCGAACCAACCAGCTCAGACGAGCATCGATGTCATAAGGAAACGACCATGTCCGTCCCCAGCCTCAAGGCCACCCCCCGCTCAGACCTCGGCAAGGGCCCGAATCGCCGCCTCCGCGCGGGCGGCGGCACCCCCGCCATCATCTACTCGAAGGGCAAGGAGGCCGTGAAGGTCACCGTCTCCCCGAAGGATGTCGTCACGCTCATCCAGGGGCCGCTCGGCCGCAACACCGTGATGAACATCGAGATCGACGGCGAGTCCACGCCGCGCCTCGCCTTCATCCGCGAGTACCAGGTCCACCCGGTCAAGCGGACCTTCGAGCACATCGATTTCTGGGAAATCAGCCCGGACACCGAGCTCACCCTGACCGTCCCGTTCGCGGGCGAGGGCCGTTCGGAGAGCGAGAAGCAGGGTGGCAAGGTGCGCTTCACGCGCGACGACATCCTCATCCGCGCCACGCCGGCCAACATCCCGCCCAAGGTCGTCTTCGACATGACCTCGCTGCCCGCGGGCGACCACAACCTGACCCTCTCGAAGATCCCGATGCCGACTGGCGTCGTGCCGGTCTACAAGCACGACTACAGCCTCATCCAGGTCTCGGTCCCGCGCGTCGTGGCCGTCGCGGCCCCCGACCCGAAGGCCGCCAAGGCCGGCGCCAAGAAGGCCCCCGCCAAGGCCGCCGCCAATAAGTGAGCGCCTGATGCGCCCCGAGCGCGGCGGCGGCGTCATGCGCGCCGATCGCCGCGTTCCCGTTTGATGCACCGCCGCTTCGTCACCGCCCGACGAGTGGCGCGCTCCTCGCCCGGAGTCTCCCCGTGACGCGCCTCGTCGTGGGTCTCGGCAATCCCGGACCGACCTACGCCCACAACCGCCACAACATCGGCTTCATGGTCTGCGACCGGCTCGCGGGCGGAGGCGGGGACTGGCGCGAGAAGTTCAACGGCCACTGGACGCGGTTGACGCTCGGCGGGCAGGACACGTTGCTGCTCAAGCCGCAGACGTTCATGAACCGCAGCGGCACGAGCGTCGCCGCGGCCGCCACGTTCTACAAGATGCCGCCCGCGGAGGTCATCGTCGTCCACGACGAGCTCGACCTGCCGTTCGGGGCCGTCCGGGTCAAGGTCGGAGGCGGCCATGCAGGCCACAATGGGCTTCGGTCCATCTTCGAACACTTCGGAAAAGATTTCATTCGCGTCCGCTGTGGTATAGGGCGCCCCGTCCACGGGGAGGTCGCCGACTTCGTGCTCGGCGACTTCCGCGGTGAAGAGCAAATCGCTCTGGAATCATTCGTGAAAGAGGCTGCCGACGCCGTCGAGCGGGTCCTGCGGGACGGCCCGGAGCCAACCATGAATCAGGTCAACCAACGCAGTCGAAAGACCTGATGTTTCAAGGGGAACCGCGCAATGAGGCGCGGCCCCCCGCAAGCAGCGCCGAGAGGAGAGAGGAGGGGTCATCCCGATGGAAGTAGAGAACATGACATGGCTTTATGCCGTCCTGGGCGCCTCGGCGCTCGCCCTGCTGTTCGCGTTCATCAAGAGCGCGGCGGTCGCCAAGGCTGACGCTGGCGACGACCGCATGAAGGAGATCGCGGGCTGGATTCGCGAGGGCGCCATGGCCTTCCTCGCCCGCGAGTACAAGGTGCTCGCGATCGTGGTCGTGGCCGTCGCGGTCCTCCTCGGCCTCTCCAACAAGGGCATGGCGGACAGCCACTGGCTCATCGCTGTCGCCTTCGTCGTCGGCTCCTTCTGCTCGGGCCTCGCGGGCTACGTCGGCATGCGCGTCGCGACCAACGCGAACGTGCGTACGGCGGCTGCGGCGCGCACGAGCCTCAACGCGGCGCTCGGCATCGCCTTCAACGGCGGCGCCGTCATGGGCCTCACGGTCGTCGGCCTCGGCATCCTCGGGCTCACCGGCCTCTTCGTCGTGTTCCAGATGCTCGGGGTCTTCAAGAACCCCGATGACCCGAACATGACGATGACCATCACGCTCAACGTGCTGTCGGGCTTCTCGCTCGGCGCCTCGACCATCGCGC
>SYAK01000089.1 GCA_005788935.1 Pseudomonadota bacterium | reverse complement strand
GCGGCGCGAGCGGCGTCGGCGTGGCGACGAGCACGGCGTCCGCCTCGGGGGCCTCGCGCGCACAGATCTCCGCCTTGGTGGCGTCCCCCGCGACGGGCGCGATCTGCCCGGGCCCGTCGTCAGGTGCCGCCCCGGACACGACAGCGGCCTCGGCTGGCGCACGCCCGAGCAGCTCGCCAGCGAAGGCGAGCAGCGCCGCGAGCTCGAGCGACCGCCCACGCACCTCGAGCGCGACCCCGCTGTCCCGTGTCGCCCGGCCGCTGTCATCGTCTGGCCGCACGAGCGCGAGATCGAGCCGCAGATCGACGAGGCGCGCGGTGAAGTGCTCCGGCTCGGTGGCGGCCTCTTGCGCGAGGAAAGACCCGAGCCACGCGCGCGCCCGCGACGCCGACGCCGCGAGCAGCGGGTGATCGTCCGTCCCGAGGCCGCCCGCCCGCGTCGTGACCCGGGCGAGACAGCCCGAGATCGGCCCGTCGCGCCAGATGACCGGAAACCACGCCTCTCCCCGGCGGGGCTCGACTGGCAGCGGGGACAGGCGGTCCGCGCGTTCACGCCAACCATCCCGGGCCGCCCCGTCCGGCCAGTCTTCGGTCTCGCGCAGGACGAGCACGCGGACCGCCATCGGCGCGAGGTGCCGCAGGGGCTCCCAGACGAGCCGCAGGCCGAGCTCGCGTGCGTGCATCAGCGCCTCCTGCACCGCATCAACCGTCGCCCAGCCCCTCAGGGCCCTGCAGCGCGACCGTGACCTCTCGCGCAGCCTCGGCCGCGGTCCAGATGAATGAGAATCGTTCGACATTTCCGCGCAGCCCGTCGAGTCGCCAGCGACGGGAGCGGCCCTCGGTGGCGACGCAGGTCATCGGGACACCGTCGCCGACCTCCGCGAGGGCCACACAGCGGTCGGGCGGCTCACCCGCGGCCGACCACCACTCGAGCGTCACGCCGCCATCGGCGAGGACCAGGTTGACCTCGGCCCCAGCGAGCCGGGCGAGTGTCACGCGGAGCGGCGGATGGGCGTCGAGCCCATCGGCGTCGGCCCAGACCGACGGCCCACGTCCAAGCTCGCCGAGCAACCTGTCAGCCCCCGCGGCCCCCGCGGGCAGCGACGCCCGCAGCGCCCCGATCGCCAGGTCGCGCGCCACGAGCGTCAGCGGGACCTCGCGGAGGGCCGCCTCGAACGACCAGCCGCGCGAATGAAGGTCCAGCTCGGGTGGCTCGGGCGCGAGCGACGCCGCGACGAGCGCGAGCCCCGTGCGGGCCCGGTGGCCAGCTGGCAGCGCGAGGATGGCGGCAAGACCAGCCACCTCGGCCTCCACCCTCGACGTGAGCCCGTCCGCATGCCACGTGGGTGCCGCCAGGACGAAGGCGACCTCCGCCTCGTCGAGCAGCTCGGAGATGGCCATCCACGCCTCGCCGCGCGCCCAGTCGCATACGGCCGACAGGGCTACATACGCGACGAGCCGCGCTTCTGGCGTCGCGGTCTCTGCGGCCGGATCTGGCAGCCATCCGACCCAGTGCGGCTGTGGCACCGCACCGACAGCCCTCTGCAGCGCCGTGATCCGCGCCTCATCGGCCTCCGCGAGATCGCTGCGTCCCGCGAGCAGGCCGGCCGCGAGGAGCGCCTCAACGCCCGTCTCGGCGCCGGACCCGCCTGGCCCGCCGTGCACGCCGTGCACGCCGTGCCCGCCGTGCCCGCCGTGCCCGCCAAGGATACGTGCGAGCGCGGCGGCCTGTCCCGTGGCGAGGGACCGCGCGAGCGCCTCGAGTCGACCCGACAGCGTGAAGTCGTGCGGCGTTGCGTTCATGGCGCGGACTCGAGGGCTAGGCGGTAGGGCTGAGAGGCGAGCATCGGCAAGTCCGGGTCCGAGGAGCGTATGGTCAGAAGACGCGGCCTCGGGAACTGGCCGGACAGCGACACCGCATGCGAGGGTCGAATTCCATCGCGATGCGCCTGTTGCATACGATTGAGTGTCTCCGAGCGCGTGCGCCCTACCCTGTCGGCCGTGGCGACCAAGGCCGGCGCGTCTCCTGCGCCGCGTCGCTGGCGTGCGCCGAGCCACCTCATGCCGAACCCTCGCGCCAGGCGTGGACCACGCTCTCGGGCAGCTGGGACAAGAGCTTTCGACCCGCCCGGTTCAGCCATTCGTCCGTGGTGTCGAGCGCCCGCGCCGCCTCGCCCGGTGCGTGCGCCTGCCACGTCTCCGGATCCGTCGCGTCGCGGGAACGACAGATCCAGGCGAACGCGAGGCGGCCCTCGGCCTCGAGGACCGGCACCCGCCCGAGCGCGCGGACGTGCGCCTCGAAGAGCCGCCAGACCTCGGGACCTGGGCGCAAGAGACCCTGCCCCACCTTCTGGCCAGCGCTCGCCTTGGCGGCGTCGACGTGGGCGGGCTCGAGATCGTCGGGGAAGCACTGCGCGAGGAAGGCGAAGCGCAGGTTCGGGCGCAGGTCGGTCGCGGGATCGCGCGCAGCCGCACGGACGAGCGCCTCCTCGCGGCGCCAGACGAGCCTCGCCTCGGGGGTCTCGAGGACTGGCGCAGGCTGCCGCTCGACGGGGTCCGCGTCGCCCTTGCTCCAGACCACCACCGAGACCTCGTGCCGCCTCAGCGCCGACAGGGCCTCGCGGACCACCACCTGGCGAAGAAAGCCGAAGGGCTGCGCGACCTCGCCCGAGCTCGCCCGCAACCCCCGCTGCGGGACGATCTTGTGGATGAGGACATTCTGAAGGACATCATGGACGAAGTCTTCGAAGGTCGTGCGCTGCTGGAACTCGGGTCGACCCCGACCGCGGTAGATCGCCCAGAGCGGCCGCTGGAGGGCTGACCTCAGCGCGCCGAGCGTCTCGAAGGCGCGCCTGAAATCGACGTAACCGTCGGCAAACAGGGGCCCGCAGTCGGGCAGTCGCTCGGGCGGACGCTCGGGAGATCGGGCGGACGAACGAGGCGCTTCACAGGTCACGGAGACTCCTGCACGAGAGACATGCCCGAGTGACCGCGCCCGTCAGCGGCGGGCACGACCGCCGCGTGCATGGGGGGCGGGAAGCGGCGGCAGCAAGCGCCAGGCGGCCAGACAGTGCGCCCGGGGCAGAGCCCTGAGCTCAGAGGAGAATGTCGAGCAGCTGCGCCTGCGCGAGGTACTCTTCGAGGCCCTGGGCGTACTCGTCGATGAGCGGGTCGAGCTCGATGCGCCAGCGGCCTGGCCCGACCGACTCGCCGCGCCCCGACACCGGGATCTCCGCGGTCGGCAGCAGCACGACGCCGCGCCAGTCGCTCGCGTCGAGGACCGCGTCGGCAGGCAGGACCAGCATCTGGCGCGACATCTGGAAGACCGGATAGGTCTCGCGGTTCGGCAACCGCACGTAGACCGGCAGCGCCGAGGGCGGCTCGACCACGTAGTTGGCGCGGCGGTTCTGCGAGATGACCTGCTCGATCGCCTCGTGCAGCGGCCCCGAGAGCGCGGTCGACGGCGCATCGAGGACGAGGTCCCGCATGTGCTTCAGCGACTTCTGCGTCTTGATGAGGTTGCGCCGCATGTCGTCGATGCGCCGCTCGTCGCGCCGGATCTTGTCCGCCGCCATGCCGAGGAGGTTCTGGTAGAACTGCACCGACACGGTCGGGTTGCGCTCGAAGAACGCGCGCAGCGCCTTGCCGCTCGCCTTCAGGAAGACCGAGGGGACCAGGCTGACCGCGGTCACGCGACGGTTGAGACCGACCATCGCGCCGAGCTCGCCGATGAGCGAGACGGGCTGCAGCTCGATCATCTTCTCCCCTTCCTCGTGCAGGGCGACCTGCCCGTCGACGAGCAGGTAGAGGCTGTCGGCCACTTCACCCGCCGCGAAGATGACGTGGTCAGGCCCGCAGTGGAAGGTCTCGAAGACCTCGCCGAGGCCCTGGAGGCCGGATTCGTCCATCCCCTGAAAGAGCGGGACGCTGATGAAGGCTTTCGACATGGCGGCGACTCCGGGGACGAGGGGGAGCGAGGACCGCGACGGGTGCCCGCACCGATGGGCTACCGCGAGCTGCGGTGGGGTTCAAGCGGGAACGGACGACGGCCCACCCGCGACGCGCATGAAACGCAAAGACGACAAAGGGCGCAATGGATTGCGCCCCTACCCTTCCATCATCAACCACCGCGGCGCGACCCGACTGGTCGGGCGCTCGCGGACTGGCGAGGCGAGGCCGCGTCATGGTGCGCGACCTGCCAGGACCCGCTCAGGCCTTGTCGACCAGGCGGCCCGCCTCAGATGCGGCGGAGACGGTCGACGAGCGTGCCGAGGCGGGTCTCGCGGGCGTCGACGAGCGCAGCCTCACGGGCGGCCTCGGCGGTCTCGGCCAGGTGGTCGAGGGCCGCGGCCTCCATCAGCGCAAGGCGGGCGCGCAGCTCGACGCTCGCGCCGCGGTACTCGAGGGTGGTCTCGGGCGCGGCCGCAAAGCCATGCCGCATGCGCAGGACAAGCTCCTCGTCGCGGCTCAGGCGGGCGCGGCCGAGCGCCACGTCCACAGTGCGACGGTCCGCGACGCGGACCTTGGTCTGAATGGCGTTTACAGGGTTGTTCAACTTGTTGCTCCTTCGCGATCTCTCGTCGGCTAGCTGTCCGTTCGCCCCCGAACTGGCGGGACGGCGCGCGGACGATTCAACTCCCCCACACCTGACTGAGGGATCCTAGGCCGCTTCATCGGCTGCGTCCAAAAAAACGCCTGCCCCTCACAGCTCGAGCTTCCGGACGATGTATTCCAGCGACTTCCTGTGGATTCCGCCGCGCCGCGCGGCCTCCGTCACGTTGCCGCCCGACGCCTCGAGCAGGCGCCGCCAGTAGCGCGACTCGAAATCCTCGAGGAGGCGGGCCTTGGCGTCCTTGAACGGCAGGTGGACGTCGACCGACACCTCGAGGCGCGCCCCGTCGAGCTCGGACACGACCGCCTGACGCGCCTCCTGACGTGGCGCGAGGTGGCGCGCGTCGAGTCGGCCGTCGGAGGCGAGCGCCACGGCCCGCTCGACCGCAAGCCGCAGCTCGCGCACGTTGCCAGGCCAGGCGTGATCCTGCAGGCGCCGCATCGTCTCCCAGCCGACCTGAACGTGGGTCGCGCGGAGCTGCTGCAGGAAGTGTTCCACGAGCAGCGGGATGTCCTC
>SYAK01000088.1 GCA_005788935.1 Pseudomonadota bacterium | reverse complement strand
GTGGGCCGGGTCGCCGAGGCTGGGCACGAAGGTGACCTGAAACGTTCCGGGACTGCGATTGAAGCGCGGCGCGACCAGGCGGGCGCGGCAGCCCGGCGTGATGCACGCGGTCGCACACGCCCCTGAATCCGAGAACCCACCGCGGCAGGGCTCGATGGCAAAGCGCAGGTCGGTCCGGTTGACGCCCGGAAAGGTCAGGGTGATCGCCTCTCCGGCGGCATACCCCGCTTGCGGCTCGGCGGGTGCGACAGTGGACCGGGACGGCCACCCGGCTGCCGGCGTTGGCGCGGTCGGCGGGGTTGTCACGACTTCGCAGTCGGCGTCGATCAGATCCGTCTCCGTCCCCGTGGCGTCCAGATCGACCAGGCCTGGCTGCCCGTCGTCGGCGACCGCGTCGCGCGTCGCGGGTCGGACCGACGCCTCCCGCAGCGTGTAATCGACGACGTCAAGGACTCTCCGGGTTTTGGAATCACGCAGATCATTGCCGCAGAAGAGCTGATCCGAGCCCGCGTCAAAGACCGCGAGGAGCGTGTCGCGACCGACGCCACCAAAGAGCGTGTCGTCGCACGAGGCCCCGACCGGGCAGAAGCGGTCGAACGTGCATTCCCCGCCAGGGGCACAGCTCGCCGCAGCGCAGAGTTCCCGGGGGTTTCCGGGCTTGTGGCACCCGTGATCTCCGTGGAGGACGTCCACCCCGGCGTTGCCTCCGACCGTGTCATCGCCGAGCCCGCCGGCCAGGGTATCGTTTCCAGCCCCGCCGACCAGCACGTCATTGCCATCCTCGCCGAAGAGGGCGTCGCTGCCACCGTCGCCGAAGACTGCGTCGTTGCCCGCCCCGGCGAAGATCCTGTTCGCTCCGCGCGTCCTGAGGATGAAGTCGCTGCCCGAGGTGCCGATGATGACCTCGAGGTCCGGAGTCGGCGCGTCACCCTCGGCGTCCGAGGCCCATGGGACCCACGGGTTCGCGCTGGCGCCGCTTTGCCCGATGACCCCGATCCTGCTGCGGACTGGCACGATGCGAACCGCGTCGGGGCGGTCTCCGTAGCTCAGCGTGTCGAGCCCCGCCCCTCCCGAGAGGAGGTCGACGCCGTTGGCCTGGTAGCCCGCATGCAGCATGTCGTTTCCGGCGTCCCCGTAGAGACCGCCGCCGCCGCCGCCAGTATACAGGAGGTCGTTGCCGCCGCGACCGAGGAGGATTCTCGGGCTGCAGTCGGCGATCGCCACGTCATCCGCCTGCCCGAGCATGACCCGCCGGATGGTGCCGAGGATGATGTCGCCCTCCGTCTCGCAGGCTGTCGTGCGCGCATCGCAGGCCTGGTTGAGGAGGCGCCCGTCGCCCATCCGGACGCCGCGTTCGAAGCTCCGGCAACGTCCGTTGTACCAGCGGCACGGACCCGCGCAGTCGGGCTCGCCCTTGGCGGCACAACTCGCCTCGACAGGGCCGAAGCCCGGGTCATCGGCGGCAGCTCGCGCGCTCCAGACCGCCTTGGCGCGGTCCGCATTCGGCGTGGTCAAGTCGCAGCGCTGCCAGTTCGGCAGGCCATCGCGCGTGAAGGGAAGCCACGCGTCTCCGACGGAGACCGCCACGCGGGTCGTCTTGAGTCGGCTGAAGTCGACGGTGTCGAGCACGTCACCGCCGCCATCGAAGAGGTCCCGGCCGTCAGCGGGGACCTCATCCACGATGAACGTGTCGTTGCCGAGCTGCCCGAGCAGGACGTCGTCCCCGAGTCCTCCCGAGAGCCGACCGTAGGGCCACCCGCCAACTCGACCGGGGCCGGAAAGCCGCCGCCGATGCCCAACTCGGAGCGCGGCGCGAGGTTGCCCATCGCCCCGATCGCGTCGTTGCCAGCGCCGCTGTACACGACCGCGAGCCTCGGGTGCTGCCCGCTGCCCCACCTCAGCTCGGGCGTGAAGTCCCGATTGAAGGCGAGGCCCAGCGCACCGAGCGACAAGGCATCGGCTCGCCCGCTCCCGGCCACGCCCAACGCCCAGGTGCTCCCCGGGCTCGGGGTCACGTCGATCCCGGGAATGTCGGCGACGCCAGGCAGGAACGTGCCCGTGCGGTAGTCGAGGACCACCTGGGCGCCTTCGACCGCCGAGGTCCCGTCTCCGATGCGGATGTCGATCCGGTTGAGGCTTGGCTGAAAGCGCCCGATGTAGACGAAGCTCCGCGTCGTGCCGGTCGCGTCGACGCAGGGAATCCCGGGCGCTGTCTCGCATCGGACCAGCCGCCCGTTCACGAGCAGGCGTCGCTGGCGCAGATGAATGTCGGTCGAGAGCACCACGGTCTTGGACGGGCTCGCGGTCGGAGCGTCTCCGAGGGGCAGGCAGAGCCCGAGCCCGGACACGTGGTCGGCCGCGCAGGATGCACCGTCACCGCAGGGCGCACGGTACACGCCGTCGCCACAGGTGAGCCCCGTGCCACAGGTGTCACCGGTCGCACAACGACACCCCTCGGCCCCCGCGGCGCAGTCCCTCAGCGTGAGCGTCAGCACCCCGAGTCCGGTCGGCGACTCCGTCGCCTCAAAGACCGCATCGCGCGACGGGAGTGGCCCGCTCGCGCCCGTGGCCGGGTCACCGCTCAGGGCCACGCCAAGGACCCGCACACCGCGGAGCGTGCCCTCCTCCGTCGCCTCGGACAGCGCGAGTCCTTCGGGCTCCGGATCGGCGGCAGTGTCTCCGCAGGACGCCGACAGCGCCGCGAGGCCCATGAGAAGAACCGGGAACACCGAAAGTGTGTGCCTGGAGGTCAGGGGTCTCTCCGTCGCGGCATGCAGCGGTGGAGCCTACGGCCCCACATGTCGCCCCCACTTTCGCAGCAGACCTTAGGGCTTCGAAGCCTCGTGGCAAGACAAACACCCACCTTCGGGTGGCAAGAATGCGACAGATGCGAAGTAAAGCCGTGAGAGTCTGCACTTCGCAGATCGCGGCGCGGTCGGCCCGGGTTAGCCGCTCTCGACCGCGCATGCGTGGCGGTCTCGCGCCGGCACGTTGCCTGGGTGTAGGGCCGGCACGGACGTCGGCGACGCCCGTGCGTCACGCGCGTGACGTCGGCGTCAGATCAGGCCGGCGCTCCGCGCGATGCGGGCGCGGGCCTCGCGGACGCGACGCATGGCGTCCTGGGGGTCGTCACCGGTGGCGATGAGGTGGCCCATCTTGCGGCCTGGGCGGGCGTCGCGCTT